>NZ_JBHXKE010000380.1:0-6104 GCF_042722765.1 Kitasatospora sp. NPDC058406 | reverse complement strand
ACCGGGCCCCCTTCCGAGCTGAACGTCTCACGACATCCAACCGGTCCAGGGCCCTCCGGTACCAACCCGGCGAACCTATGCGGTCACAGCACTAGCGGGCCGAGCAGGCGCACCGCCCGGGTGACCTGTCCGGCCCACAGCTCCTCCGGCACGAACGGGCAACGCCGGTACCGCACGGCGAGCTGGGCGAGGTGCCGTACGCCGCACGCGTGCAACAGCCGCACACCGTCCAGGCACGCGTCCATGGCCACCGCGCAGGAGTCCGGCACCCGCAGCACCGCCACCTCCCCCGCCGCCACCAGGCCCCGCGCGCGGCGCAGAGCTGCGGCGCGTCGCCGGGCCCGGCCCCCGCAGTGTCCTCGCAGCGGTCCCCCTCCGGTCTACGCCCCCGCCCCGACCCGCGGCAGCCGATACGGCCCGTCCCGGCCACGCGGGCAGCGCCGAGCCGGCGTGACCGCGACCGCGAGGCGAGGGAGAACCGGCAGCGCACACCCCGATGCCTCCGAAGGGCCACCGTGCGGCCGTGCCGACAACGAGAAAGGTGACGTGACGGGATGGGCCGGCGCACCCCCGGGGGACGGGGGACCGGGCCGGACCGCCACGCCGAACGGGATGGGTCAGCCCAGCCACTCGCTGGTGTCGCCAGGGCCGTCACACCGGTCCTCGCCACCGTCGCGGCCGGGCCGCGATCCCGGCCGAGGTTGTTTCCCTGCTCGGCGCGCAGCAGTGCGGTGATCGGGTCGACGACGTGGCCGGGGCCCGAACGACGCCCCACCGGTGCCCGGGGCGCGGCGCGCACGGCAGACAGGGGTGGGTACGGCGCATCCAGGACGGCCGGGCGGTACTGGCGCAGGAGCGAGCGGATCCGGTGACCCGGAGGTTTGGCCCGGTCCGGCCGCAGGTGGATTCGGCCGGACCGGGCGTGAAGACGTGCCCACGCCTCACCCCGACGACGCTACGAGCCGGACGTCCACTCCCCCCGGGCGACAGACCCGGACCGGAACCGGTCTTCACCCGACCGCCCCCAACCCGAACCCAATGACACCAGGCCGAACACCACGCCCCGCCATCCGGCCGATCCGGCGAACTCGCCCACCCCGAAACCACCAGGCCCGGGGCCCACAACAGCGCGAATCCAGGGAATCTCCCGGCGCTCCGCGTCACAGGCCCTCCCCGTCCCCGGATGGGACGGGGACGGGCCACCCCCGGACAGGCGACCTGCCACGGGCCGTCGACCGACCCCGCCAGCCACCACCGGCGCCGGAAACCGGTCGTACGAGAACAGCGGCAAGAACCCCGGGCAGGGCCCTGCGGGGGTCTGCGAGGATCGCAGTGGGGTGCGCGCCGCCATGCCCGCAGCTCGCACCGCACCGCGCCGGGCGGGCGGAGGGCCAGGTGAGGCGCCTGCCGAGAGCCACGGTGAGCAGCGCGTGTGGTACCCGGGGCGAGCCAGAGCAGGCCGCCGTCGGGATCGATGATCGTCCGGCCGTCGGCGAACGCCGTCCACCCGTCGTGGCCAGTCTCCGCCCGGCCCGCCAGGCTCCGGTCGGGCCTGAGGACGGGGAACAGGGTGCGCCCGGGCCAGCCCTCGATCAGGAACACCCCGCCCCGCGCGTTCCAGGTGGCGCCCGGTTCGCGCAGCAGTGGCGAGGTGGACGTGCGGTCCGTGGCGTCCGTGGGCCCGGCTGTTCTCCACCCGAATGCCCGAAGCCGGGCGCCGTCGCGCCATGTGCGCGATTCGCCCGCGATGATGCCCATAAGAGATATATCTTCCACTAGTCTAGTAAATGTCCTATACCGGTTCATCGAGTGCAGCGGCCGCGGCCCGGTCGACGGCCGTCCCCGGCTCCGCCTGGAGATGCCATGGCTTCACCCCGAGCCTCCACCCTCTGCCTCAGCCTCTGCCTGGGCCTCGTGGCGATCAGCGGCGCCGCCTGCGGAGGCGGGAGCCCGCCGGCGGCGGTGGCACCGAAGGTGGCGGCATCCGCCGCCCAGGCCGGCGGCATGGACACACTCATCCGAGCGGCGCAGCAGGAGGGCGCTTTGACGGCCACCGCGTTGCTGCGGCACTGGGCGAACTACGGGGGGCTGATCGACGGGTTCGAGAAGAAGTACGGGGTCAAGGTCACCGTCGACAATCCCACCGGTGGGAGCCAGGAGGAGATCGACGATGTGAAGCGCTACCGTGGCCAGGAGCGGGCGCCCGATGTGCTCCAGCTCGGCAATTCCTTCGCCGCGTCCGCCGCCGAGGAGGGCCTGCTCGCGCCCTACCGGGTCGCCGACTACGGGCGGATTCCGGCGAACCAGAAAGACCCCCACGCCCGCTGGTACAACAGCTACGGCGGATACGTGTCGATCGGCTGCGACGCGTCCCGCGTGAAGGTTTGCCCCGTCACCTTCGCCGATCTGCTCAAGCCGGAGTACAAGGGCATGGTCGCGGTGAACGGCGCGAGCCCCAACACCGCCGGGTCGGCGTTCGCCGCCGTGTTCGCCGCGGCCCTCGCCAACGGCGGTTCGTTCGACGACATTCAGCCGGGCATCGACTTCTTCGGCCGGCTTGCCGCAGCGGGCAACTACAACACCGGAAACCCCGTACCGGAGTCGATCGTCAAGGGCGAGACCCCGATAGCCATCAACTGGGACTTCCTCAACCTGCAGCACGTCGACGCCCTGCGCGGCCAGGGGGTGGACTGGAGGGTCTCCATCCCCTTCGACGGCAGCTTCTCGCTCTACTACGCCCAGGCGATCAACAAGGACGCGCCTCATCCGGCGGCGGCCCGGCTGTGGGAGGAGTACCTCGCGAGCCCCGAGGGTCAGAACCTGCGGCTCGTGGGCTACGCCCGCCCGGTCCTGATGGACGCCATGGCCAAGGACGGCACCCTCGACAAGGACCTGGCCGCCAGGCTGCCGACCGTGGAGGGCGGCACACCCACCTTCCCCACCCCGGCGCAGCTGAAGCAGGCCCGCAACGTCGTCAAGGAGAACTGGGACAAGACCGTCCCGCCGAAGCCCGCCCCGTCCTCCTGACGGCGCAGCCGTCCCTTGCCGGGCACGGGTAGACCAGAGTGCACCAGCGGTCGTCGGGGCCTTCCAGCTGCCCCCTCAAGTGGGGAGAGCGGGGCAGCGTCCGCCTGTCGCCGGGCCGTAGAAGGCCTCGTTTCACGGCGTTCGAGGACGAGCAGCCCGGCCGGTGGATGCTCGCGCAGCGGGCTGGGCGGCCGGGGTCGGGGCCGGAGGCCGACCAGCGGCACCTGCACGCGGCGATCGGCACAACGAGGCCGGACCCCGAACCCGGCGGCCGCCAAGCGGGCGGCCGAAACGAAGCCGAAGATGTCCCGCACCGACCGGTTCGCCCAGCGCTTGGCCCCCCTCGCCGCCTTCGTGGAGCGGGAACGGCACCCCCGGGCGCCCCGCCCGCACAAAAACCGGCGGAGAGCGTAGAGGCCGGCCCCGGAGGTGAGGAACAGGCGGTCGTACCGCACTTCGCCCCGGGTACCTGGCTCAACAATCAGGAGAGCAGGAGGGCGAAGCTGACGGCGGGCCAGCTCGCGCAGCTCGCCGAGCACGGCACGGAGCGGCCGTAGGAGCGAGCGGCGCTGGGATTCCCGGAACACTCACGTGATTCCCGTACACCGACGAAGTCGGGAGGTCAGGGCTGGTCGGATCCCATCGTGGATGAAGGCCCGACCGGGAACACCAGCTCGACGCCTCAACGAATAGACCGGACGATTCGCCCCCGGCCGCAGGAGATGCGGTGTCCACGCAGGCGCCCAGTACCCAGTGGGGCCCGGCAGGCCGCCGTCCACCTCGGCGACCAGCCCCACCAAGGCACCGGACCCGTCGTGCAAGCGGCGTGCACACAGCCCGCGCCCCGTGGACCATCCCTCCAGGACGGCCAGGACCGGCTCGTAGGAGTCGACGCTGCCCCGAGAGGGCACCCGGATCAACTCCGCGGCGAGCTCCAGGACCGAGTCCCGGTCCGCGCGCGCCTGGCTCAGCAGCTCGGCTGCCAGCCCCGGTCCACTGCCGCGTCAGTCACCAAGCCCCGCCAATCGTCGAACCGTCGCCGCCGTCTCAACCCGCCGAGAACCCGCGTATGCCTCCCTGGTGTGCTGCACGAGTCGGCCGGCGTCATCCTCTCCCAGCACGATCCCCGTATCGAAGGGGTCCACACCGGATAACGAGGGCACCAGTATCACCGCCTCGCGCTCCGAGGCGACGAAGAACCGCTCCGGCTGGTTGCCTTCCACCACGCCGATGTGCAGCGTCTTGACTCCGCCTGTGCGCTCCGAGGGGTCCCGCAGGCGGGTCAGCGCCAGCAGGTGCTCCGTCAGCACACGGTTGCGCGACGGCCCGTAGAGGACTCGGTGATGGACGAGCGTGGGTCTGTCGGCCAGGGCCTGGAGGATGCTGTCCAGGTAGGCGGGCTCACGGATTCGGGAGCCGGTGATGACCAGAGCCTGCCGGGCGCTCTGGACCACTTCGACCATGGCTGCGAACAGGGCCGGGTACGGGTGAACCAGGCGCAGCCCCGCCCCCGGCGGAAACGCCGGCGAGTCGCCCCCGTCCTGGTCGGCGAACAGAACCTCGGCAGGCAGTTTGTAGACTTTGCAGCAGAGCGTTCGATAGCGGACGGACGTGCGGATCTTGAGCCGCTCCCACGCCGACAGAAGGCTCGGCGTCAGCCCGGTGGGCTCCTCGCTGACCTCGTCGATCGCAGCCACCGCCTGCTCAAGTGTCCAGTTCTTCGACTGCCATGCACGATGTCGCTGCCTCGGCAAAACTGGTTCTGACTTACTTTCAGGGCTCTGTCGCTGATTGAGGGGTCTGTGCCGGCCGTGATCGGGCGGTGGGCATGACCTCGGTGTGATGGATTCGGTGCGTGTGGCGGACCTTCTCTTCCCGGGGATCGGTGTGGAGGTCGAGGAGATGGTTCTTGGGGATAGCGAGGTTCGTCTCGCCGTACGGTCGGTGGCGGCGTCGGCCGTCTGCCCGGGGTGCGAGCGGAGATCATCACGGCTGCACTGCTACTACCGGCGGCGTCTTGCGGACCGTCCGGTCGCGGGTCGGCGGGTTCGGCTGGACCTGAGGGCGCGTCGTCTCGTATGCGGCAACGACCAGTGCGGCCGCCGGACGTTCGCCGAGCAGATCCCGGCTTTGACGTCCCGCCATGCGCGTCGCACGACCGCGCTCACCGCTCAGCTCACCGACATCGCCCTGTTCCTGGGCGGCCGGGCCGGAGCCCGGATCTCCGGGCGTCTGGCCATGACCACGGGCCGGGACACCCTGCTCCGTCTCATCCGGGCGCTACCCCTCCCGCCGTCGGGCCTCGTCCCGCGTCTGGGGGTGGACGAGTTCGCCATCCGCCGCGTTATCTGGAGTCGCCCGGAGGGCGTCCTTGATGTTGAGCACGGGCGGGTGAGGTGCCGGGATCTGCCTGGTGGAGGTGGTTATCTACCGCCGTCCAGTGCGCAGATTCGACGGAGGGACCCATGCTTGTTCAGCGGGTCGTGTCACCTATGGCACGGCAGGATTCGTGGACGGTGCTCGGTGACGACGATGCGCCGGTCGGTCCGATCGAGCGGTATCTCAGGTACCTGACCGACATCGAGCGATCACCGAACACCATCAAGGCGTACGCACACGACCTCAAGGACTACTTCAGCTTCCTGTCGCAGCACGGGCTGGACTGGCGCGAGGTGCGGTTGGAGGATCTCGGCGAGTTCGTGGCCTGGCTGCGCCGGCCGCCGAGGACGCGCGGCGGCGGCATCGCGGTCCTGCCCTCGGTCGAGGCGCACTGCACGGAGTCGACCGTGAACCGGAAGCTCTCGGCTCTCTCGGCGTTCTACCAGCACGCCGCCCGGCACGGCGTCGACCTGGGCGAACTCCTGATCACCTGGCAACCCGCCGGGCGGCGCCGCGGTTCGTGGAAGCCGTTCCTGCACCACATCAGCGCGGGCGGCCCGGTCGCTCGCCGCACGATCGGGTTTAGAAGACATCTCATTTGGGTGGGTCGAGTAGACTCCGAGTGTGCTGATCGTTGAGCGGCTGGTGCCGGATGAGCTGTGGGAGTTGTTCCAGTTGGTCGTGCCGGACGCTCCGGT
>NZ_JBHXKE010000379.1:0-6124 GCF_042722765.1 Kitasatospora sp. NPDC058406 | reverse complement strand
GCGCCCGGCCGCCGGGGGCCGCACCCCTGCCGCCGGCTTCGGGAGCGCCCTACGGCGGGCGATCCGGAAGCCGGACCGGAACTCAACTGAAGTAGATCATCCTCCGCCAGTCATTCATTTCAGTTTATATGTTGCCGAGGGACCTTTCTCCTGGGGCCGTGCCGATCCGGCCCGGAGTTGCGGCTGTCGCGCGCCGCGCGTCCCCTTCGAGCTGCGGAATCTCCCCGGATCGCCCGGGCGCCCCCGGATCGGGGGCGGCGATCCCTTGACGCGGTCACCACATCGTCAGCACTCTGGTGCCTGGCCGAGCTGATATGACTGAGCATCAGATGCTTATTCATCTCAGCTCATGGCTTTCCTGCGACCAGTGTGAAGGGAGGTGTCCGTCATGAAGAAGATCGTCGTCCGCAAGACCGGCCCGGTCCGTCTGACCAGCACGGCGCGTGCGCTGTACCTGCCGTGGGACTGCATGGTGCAGGCCTGATCCCTTTTCCCGGGGAAACGGGGGAGCGGTGTCGACCCGACATGGCACTGTCGACCGGCGCCGCTCCTCCTTCGCCCACCCCCTCCGCCCACCCCCTTGCGGGAGGACACCCGTGCACTCCTCCGTGGACAGCAGCTCCGACGCCCCGGGCCTCGACCTGGACCGTCCGCTGCCACTGCGCCGGCTCGTCTACCTGGAGGAGGGCGACGAGGTCACCGTCGGCAGCCCGGAGACCGACACCTACGCCGTCCTCCCGGCCGACGGCGCCGAACTGGTCCGGATGCTGGCCGACGGCGTCACACCGCGCGAGGCCGCCCGGCGCTACGAGGCCGAGCACGGCGAGAGCGTCGACATCGCCGACCTGGTCGAGGCGCTCGTGGACCTGGACCTCGTCCGCTCCGCCGACGCCCCGGCGGAGGAGTCCGCACCCGTGCGCTGGCAACGGCTGGGCCGGGCCGTCTTCAGCCGGCCGGCACTGATCGGCTACGCGCTCGTGACGGCCCTCGCCGTGGTCGAGATGATCCGGGTCCCCCGGCTGGTACCCCGGATCGACAACCTCTTCTTCAGCTCCTCCTACACCCTCGTCGTGCTGATGCTGTTCTTCGGCCAGGCGCCGCTGCTCGCCCTGCACGAGGCCTTCCACGCGCTGGCCGGCCGCCGGCTCGGCCTGCGGTCGAGGCTCTCGGTCGGCCGCCGCCTGGTCTACCTGGTGCTGGAGACCTCCCTCGACGGGCTGGTCAGCGTGCCGAGACGGAAGCGCTACCTGCCGATCATGGCCGGCATGCTGGCGGACGTCCTGGCGATCGCCGTCCTCACCCTGGTCGCCGACGCGACGCACGGCGCCGCCCGGGGAGTGGCGTCGGTCTGCCTCGCGGTCGCCTACGCCACGACGCTGCGCCTCGCCTGGCAGGGCTTCTTCTACCTGCGGACCGACCTCTACGTCCTGCTCAGTACGCTCCTGGGCTCCGTGAACCTCCACGCCGCCGCCACGGACGTCCTGCGCAACGCCGTCCGGCGCGGCACCGGGCGCACGCCGCTGGACCTGTCCGTCCACCACCCGGTCGACCGGCGGGCCGCCCGCTGGTACGCCTGGCTGATGGTGGTGGGTTACGCGTTCACGCTCACCGTGTTCGCCGGCGTCGTCGTGCCGACGGCGTACCGCCTCCTGCACGACATGTGGCTGCGGCTGACCGGCCACGCCTCGGCGGCGGGCCGCCTCGACTCGCTCGTCCTCATGGTGCTCACCCTCGCGCAGACCGGCGCCGTCGTGGTCCTGGCCGCCCGGGAGCGGCGCGCCGCCCGGTCGGCCTGACCCCCGAACGCCCCGCCCCACCGCACCTCACCACGTCACCGCACGAAAGGCAGCTGCGTCATGGCCGAGCACCGCCACCACTGGGTCCGCGCCGCCCGGCGTCCCGACCGCGTCGACGCCCGCGAGCGGCTCGACCTGCCACCCGCCCTCGCCCTGGTGAACGCCGACCGCCGACTGCGCGGGCCCTACACGGCCGTCGGGTCGATCCTGCGCACGATCGTCCCCGACGCGCTGGCGCGCTGCCCGGAGGCCGTCGCCGGACACGACATCGAGATCCTCTCCACCACGCCGGAGCTGCGCGACCTGGTGCCCGCCACCCGCGAGACGCTGACCTCGCTGGCGGTGCCCAAGGAGCGGACCCGCTTCTACTCCGCACTGCGCACCCTGCGGATCGCCCACGGTCTGGTCGAGTTCCTGGAGGCGTACCTGCGGGCGGTCGGCCCGGCCCCGCGCTCGCTGATCGTCGAGGACGCCCACCGGGCCGACCCCACCGACGGTGAGTTCCTCGCCGTCCTGCTGCGGCGGATCGACCCGGAGCTGCTCACCGTGGTGGTCACCACCGGGACCGAGGCGCCGGAGCGTCCGGCCGGCCCCGGGAACGAGGTGCTGGCCGACGCGCTCGCCGCCCACTGCGCGGTGCTCGACGCGCCGGACGGGGGACGGCCGGCCGGGGACGCCGCCCGGACGGCGGCCGGAACCGCCGCGCTCGGCCGCGCCCACGTCGCGGCGGACGGCGCAGGCGACGACCCCGACCGCATCGCCGCCTACCTGGCCCTGCCCGCCACCGAGCGCGCCCTGCTGCACGACCTGCGACGGGCGGAGCTGGAGACGGCCGGCGAGTCGTCCCTGCGGCTGGGGGCCATCGCCTGGCACGCGGAGCACGGCAGCGACCCGGCGGGCGTCGGGGCCGACACGCTGCGCCACGCCCTCGACCACTGCATGGACCTCGGCTACTACCACGCCGTCGTGGACCTCGGCGAGCGCGGGCGGCAGCTCGTCACCCACGAGAGCCACCCGACCCACTGGTGGGCCTTCACCACCAAGATGACCACCTCCTTCGCCGCGCTCGGCCTGGCCGATCTGGCGCTGCCGCTGTACGACGAGGCCCGGGCGCTCAGCGCCTCGCCCGAGGTCCACATGCAGGCCGCGTACGCCACGGCGATGCTCCACACCCGGCACTTCGACACCGACCGGCGCGACCACCGGCTCGCCCGGGGCTGGGTCAACCAGGCGATCGCCTTCGCCAGTTGGCACCCGGACCCGAAGGAGCGGGAGGCGCGCGTGGTGTTCAACCGCAACGGGCTCGCGCTGATCGAGGTCCACCAGGGCCGCCTCGAAGCGGCGTTGACGCTGCTGGACGGCTGCATCGCGACCCTCGACGAGACGCTGGAGCCGCACGAGCACGCGCTGCACCGCTCCGTGCTCCGCTACAACCGCGCTCAGGTGTACGCGGGCCTCCGCCGCCACGCCGAAGCCGTCGCCGACTACACCGCGGTGATCGAGTGCGACCCCAACTACTCCGAGTACTACTTCGACCGGGGCATGCTCTGGCGCGAACTCGGCCGTCCGGAACAGGCGCTCGCCGACTACGACCGCGCCGTCCGGCTCTCGCCACCCTTCCCCGAGGCCTACTTCAACCGCGCCGACGTCCTGGCCGAACTCGGCGACACCGACGCGGCGGTGGCGGACTTCGGGTACGTCCTCCAGCTCGACCCGGAGTTCCGTGACGCCCGCCTCAACCGGGCCTCCCTGCTGTTCGAGGCGGGTGAGTACCGGCTCGCCCGGGAGGACGTCCGGGCCGGTCTCGCGGGCGATCCGGAGAACCCCCGGCTGCTGTGCCTCAAGGGCCAGGTGCTGGCCGCCGAGGGTGAGGGAACCGCAGCCGCCGAGTCCTACGCGGCCGCGCTCGCCGCCGACCCCGGCTGCGCCCAGGCGTGGGCGCTGATCGGTGAACTCCGCTACCAGGAAGGCGATCTGGACGCGGCCGGCAGCAACCTGGCGCGTGCCGTCGAGCTCTCGACGGAGCCCGGCATCCGGTTCAACCTGGCCGTGGTCCACCACGACGCCGGGCGGTTCGGGGAGGCGCTCCGGCTCCTCGACGAGGTGGTCGACTCGACCGAGGACGTGGACGCCCGGCTGCAGCGGGCGCGTTGTCTCATCGGACTCGACCGGGTGGACAACGCCAGGGCCGACCTGCTCGCCTGCCTGGAGGCCGATCCCGAGTCCGCCGGGCAGGTGTACGAGCTGATGCCGGAGCTGGCCCGCGCCTGACACCGTCCGTCCCGCGTCCCACCGGGCGCGCCGTTCCCTCGCCCCGCCGGACCAGGCCGCCCCTGCCGCACCCGTCGCCCCCGTCGCCCCTGCCGTTCCCGCTGCCCCGCGCAACGGGGGCGGCAGGGGCAGCGGGGGCGACGGCGTCCGGTCAGTGCGGTACCGCCGCCGCCCTGGCCAGCTCCTCGCGCACCCGCCTGCGGACGTGGGCCACCGCCGGCGAACCGGTGTACGCGGCGGCGACCCTGACCAGCCAGGCCGCCTCCTCGCGGAGGTCGGCCACCAGCGGGTGCGGCACGCACCCCTCGCCGGGCCCGGCGGGGAAGTGGTGCCGGGCCCGGGCCGCCTCCAGGACGGCGGCGATGGCGGCGGCCTCCACCACGACGGCGAACTCCTCGGCACGGGCCGGGCCGAGCACCTCCGCCACCCAGAGCGGGACGTGAGGATGCAGATGGGACCGGAGGGACAGCTGCCCGTCACGGATCTCGATGATCCGCCGGTACAGGGCGAACCGGATGTCCTGCCGCCGGGCCCTCGCCCGTCCGACGTTCCGGTCCTGGGTGACGAGTTCGATCTCCGGGACCACCGACCTCATCGCCGACCAGAGCGGGTCCAGCCTGCGGTGGTCACGCCGGGCGCGCGCCCGGCCGCCCCGGTCGTCCCAGCGGCTGACGGCACCGGCGAAGCAGGCTGCCGGTGTCGGCCACCCCGTCACCCGTGCCACGCCGCGCCGCGCGGCCCCGGCCGGCCGATCGTGCGCCACCACTGCGCCGTCCGGTCGGCCAGCCGGCCGATCGCGGTGGACCGGGGACGCTGCAGCGCCCGGTGCAGGGTCAGCGAGGCGACGAGCTCCGCCTCCTGCTCCTGCCGCTCCGTGTAGACCGACCGGCCGAGCACCCGGCGGACCAGCTCGTCCGGCAGCTGGGGTGTCAGCACGCGCGACACGACCGTGCTCAGTCCCGCGCCACCCGTGTGCGCGCAGAGCAGGTGACCGATCTCGTGCAGCACGATGTGCTGTTGGTGCAGGGCCGTGGTGTCGACCGCGTAGCCGATGTAGTCCGCGCGGTCGGTGCTGATCAGGACGCCGCACGGCGAGGGCGCCGGGCCGGAGAGGGGCATGAGCTCGATGGGCCTGCCGCGCAGCCGGGTGAGTGACTCGGTCAGTGCCGTGATGCCGAACGGGTCGGGAAGCGGTATCGACTCCGCGATGCCCCGACATCGCTGCCAGAGTTCATGGTCGACCCCACGCGAATGCCCCACGCCTGCCCCCCTGCTGTCCGACCGGCCCCGGTCGGGAGGCGATCCTACGGACGGGGGAGCGCGGGGAGAACCGCTTCGACGTCGATTTCCGCTACCTGCCACCGGCCTCGCGGCGGGCGATGGCCTCGATCATGTCGCTGATCGTGCCGAGGCCCTCGGGCGAGAGGGCCACCGCGCGCAGCGCCACGTCCCGGACGCCCGCGTCGCGCAGTGCTCCCAGCAGCGCCAGCTCCTCGGCGATCCGTGCGCTCTGCCGGTCGTCGAAGAAGTAGGTCGGCGGGACCTGGAAGAACTGTGCCAGCGCCTCCAGATGACGTTTCGTCGGGTTGTCCCGGCGGCCGGTCCGCAGCTGCCAGAGGTACGTGGCGGAGAAGCTCTCGCCGGTCGCCTCCCGACAGGCCCGGGCGACCTCCTCGTGGCTGTACTGCTCGCGGTCCGCGCGGCGGACGACGTCGAACAGCCGGTCCAGCTTCGCCGCGAGCGTGGACGCAACGGAGCCTGCGTCGGACACGGCCCACCCCTTCCCTCACCCCGTGCACACGCCCGGTGCGTGCGCGGACCGACCACTCCCGATGACCCGGGCCCGCGGAGCGGACCCGGGTCCTCATTCTAGGTGCCCCGGGGAGATGACGAGGGGGTACGCGGGGGACCGGTTCGATCGCACGGCCGGTGACCTGCGCGCGCGGTCGCACGCCCTGCCGGACACCCGGTCGTCCGGGAGGGGCCGGGTGTTGCGCCGGGTGTCGCGGTGGGCGGCGCCGGACCGCGGGGGCGGGCCGGCCCGGGCTCCTTCGGCC
>NZ_JBHXKE010000378.1:0-6137 GCF_042722765.1 Kitasatospora sp. NPDC058406 | reverse complement strand
CCCGTACGGGGCGCGGGCGTCCGGACGCACCGACGGTCCCGCCGGCTACCGCACCTCGACCGCCTCCAGACCCAGGCCCAGGTCCAGATCCAGTTCCGGCGTCCGCGCCGCCGTCGCCGCCCGGACCAGCGCCTGCATCACCCGGAGGTCGTCCCCCTGCTCGGGGTGCCACTGCACGCCGAGCGTGAACCCCGGTCCCTCCACCGCCTCCACCGTCCCGTCCGGTGCGTGCGCGCCGACCCGCAGGCCCGTGCCGAGCCGGTCCACCGCCTGGTGGTGGAAGGTCGGCACGGTCAGTTCGGGCTCCGGCAGCAGCCCGCCGAGCAGCGTCCCGGGCACCGGCCGCACCACGTGCGTGCCGTACTTGCCGGGGGAGCCGGTGTGCACGTCCACCTCGACGACGTCCGGCAGGTGCTGCACCAGCGTGCCCCCGCAGACGACGTTCAGGACCTGCATGCCCCGGCAGATCCCCAGCAGCGGCATGCCCGCCGCGAGCGCCGCCCGCAGCAGCGCGCACTCCCAAACGTCCCGCTCGACGGTGTCCACGTCGGTGAGCGGGTGCGGCTGCTGCCCGTAGTAGGCGGGGTCGATGTCCGGTCCGCCCGCGACGACCAGGGCGTCCAGTCGCGCCAGCACCTCCGGCGCGCGTTCCGGGGCGTCCGGCGGCAGCAGCACCGCGATCCCGCCCGAGTCCTTGACGTACGAGGTGTACCGCTCGGGCACCAGGGCCACCCGGCGGTCCCTCCAGTCGCTCCAACTCGCGTCCACCAGATAGGTGCTGACGCCGACAAAAGGCCTGCGATCCATGGCGGGCATTCTCCTCCCGTGCCGCCCGATACATCGCCAACCACGCATATCGGCGCGCCACACCAGCCCGCCCTCTTCCGCGCCGTCCGTGACAGGCCGTACGGTTCCCTGTGACCACGTGATCTCACAGCGTGATCGACGAGGAGGGTGTCCGCCATGAACGACCACGTCGCCGCGCCAGGCAGCGCCGCCGCTGCGCCGACCGCCCAGCCCGGCGCCACCGGCTCTGCCGGACCCGGCGCCGGGTCCGGCAGAGCCGTGTCGGCCGCGTCGCGCCGTGCCCCGCTGGCCCTGGACGAGCTGCGCGCCCTGGTCGACGCCGGCGAGATCCACACCGTCGCGCTCGCCTTCACCGACATGCAGGGCAGACTCCAGGGCAAGCGCTTCGCCGCCCGGTTCTTCCTCGACGAGGTGGCCGAGAACGGCGCGGAGGCCTGCGACTACCTGCTCGCCGTCGACATCGACCTCAACACGGTGGACGGCTACGCCCTCTCCTCCTGGGAGACCGGCTACGGCGACTTCGCGATGCGCCCCGACCTCGACACCCTCCGGCTCACGCCCTGGCAGCCGGGCACCGCCCAGGTCACCGCCGACCTCGCCCGGCACGGCGGACGTCCGGTCGCCGCGGCGCCCCGCCAGCTGCTGCGCCGCCAGATCGAGCGGCTGGCCGAACAGGGCCTGGCCGCCGACATCGGCACGGAGCTGGAGTTCCTGGTCTTCCGCGACACCTACGAGCAGGCCTGGCAGGGCGGTTACCGCAGCCTGACCCCGGCCAACCTCTACAACGTCGACTACTCGCTGCTCGGCACCGCCCGGGTCGAGCCGCTGCTCTCCCGGATCCGCATCGAGATGGCCGGCGCCGGCCTGGTGGTGGAGTCCGCCAAGGGGGAGTGCAACCTCGGCCAGCACGAGATCGCCTTCCGCTACACGGACGCGCTCACCACCTGCGACCAGCACAGCGTCTACAAGACCGGTGCCAAGGAGATCGCCGCCCAACTGGGCTGCGCGCTCACCTTCATGGCCAAGTACGACGAGCGCGAGGGCAACAGCTGCCACATCCACCTCTCGCTGCGCGACGCCGTCGGCGCCCCGGCCTTCGCCGACCCCGACGGTCGGATGACCGACACCATGCGGCACTTCCTGGCCGGCCAGCTGCTCGCACTGCGCGAGTTCACCCTGCTGTACGCGCCCAACATCAACTCCTACAAGCGGTACCGGCCGGGTTCGTTCGCCCCGACGGCGGTCGCCTGGGGCCGGGACAACCGCACCTGCGCCTACCGGGTGGTGGGCCGCGGCCCGGGCCTGCGGATGGAGAACCGGGTGCCCGGCGGGGACGTCAACCCGTATCTCGCGGTGGCCGGCATGATCGCGGCCGGCCTGCACGGGGTACAGCAGAAGCTGGAACTGCCCGCGCCCTGCCTGGGCAACGCCTACGCCGTCGAGGACTACGCCCGGGTGCCCGGCTCGCTCCGCGAGGCGGCCGACCTGTGGGGCGCGAGCGAGCTCGCCCGCGCCGCGTTCGGGGACGACGTGGTCGAGCACTACCTGCACATGGCCAGGGTCGAACAGGCCGCCTACGACAGCGCCATCACCGACTGGGAGCGCTACCGATCCTTCGAGCGGATGTGACCACCATCGACACCACCAGTGACACCACCACCGCCACCGCCACCGCCGGCCACGGGTCCGGCGCGGGACCCGCCGTCTCCGTCGTCCTCAACCCCGCCACCGGCGAGACCCTCGCCACCGTCCCGGACACCACCCCGGAGCGGCTGGACGCCGCCGTCCAGCGCGCCGTCAAGGCGCAGCAGGGCTGGGCCGCCCTCGCTCCCGGCGAGCGGGCCCGGCTGCTGCGGCGCTTCGCCGACCAGGTCGAGGTGCACGTCCCCGAACTCGCCGGACTGGAGGTCGCCGAGGCCGGCCACACCGTCGGGACCGCCCATTGGGAGGCGGGCAACGTCCGCGACCTGCTGGAGTACGCGGCCGGGGGAGTGGAGCGGCTGACCGGGCGGCAGATCCCGGTGGCCGGCGGCCTGGACGTCACGTTCCACGAGCCGGTCGGCGTGGTGGGGGTGATCGCGCCGTGGAACTTCCCGATGCCGATCGCCGCCTGGGGCTTCGCCCCCGCCCTCGCTGCCGGGAACGCGGTGCTGCTGAAGCCCGCCGAGGCCACCCCGCTGACCGCACTGCGGCTGGCCGAACTCGCCCTCGCCGCCGGACTGCCCGAGGGCCTGTTCCAGGTGGTCCCGGGTGCGGGCCCGACCACCGGCCGGGCCCTGGTCGACCACCCCGCCGTCCGCAAGATCGTCTTCACCGGTTCGACG
Organism: Kitasatospora sp. NPDC058406; assembly: GCF_042722765.1. Lineage (NCBI taxonomy): Bacteria > Bacillati > Actinomycetota > Actinomycetes > Kitasatosporales > Streptomycetaceae > Kitasatospora > Kitasatospora sp. NPDC058406. The sequence continues at coordinate 3,006 of NZ_JBHXKE010000378.1, read as the reverse complement.
GTGGTCGGCAAGGAGGTCGCCGCCCGCTGCGCGGCCCGGGCCAAGCGGGTCACCCTCGAACTCGGCGGCAAGAGCCCCAACATCGTCTTCGCCGACGCCGACCTCGCCGGGGCCGCCGATCCGATGTCCTTCCTCGACAACAGCGGTCAGGACTGCTGCGCCCGAAGCCGGATCCTGGTCCAGCGTGCGGTCTACGACGACTTCCTCGCCCTGCTGCTGCCCGCCGTCGAGGCGGTCCGCACCGGTGACCCGGCCGACCCGGAGACCCAGCTGGGCCCGCTGATCTCGGCCGCGCAGGTCCGCCGGGTGGCGTCGTTCGTCACCCCGGACCTTCCCGTGCTGGCCCGCGGCGCCGTGCCGGACGGCCCCGGCTTCTGGTACCCGCCGACGGTGCTGGCGCCCACCGACCCGGACGCGCCGGCGGTCACCGAGGAGGTCTTCGGTCCGGTCGCCGTCGTGCTGCCCTTCGAGGACGAGGCGGACGCCCTGCGGCTCGCCAACGCCACCCGCTACGGCCTCTCCGGTTCGATCTGGACCCGCGACCTCGGCCGGGCTCTGCGCCTGGCCCGGGGCGTCGCGGCGGGCAACCTCTCCGTCAACTCGCACTCCTCGGTGCGGTACTGGACGCCGTTCGGCGGATTCGGCGAGTCCGGTGTCGGCCGGGAACTCGGGCCCGACGCGCTGACCCACTTCACCGAGACCAAGAACGTCTTCATCCGGACCGAGGAGTAGGAGCACACCGTGACCCGGAAGTCCCACGAGACCCACGAGAGCCAGGAGCCCGGTGCCCCGGTCTGCCGGCGGCTGGTCGGCCGTACCGCGGTGATCACCGGAGCCGGCAGCGGCATCGGCCTCGCCGCCGCGCGCAGGCTCGCCTCCGAGGGGGCGAAGGTGGTCTGCGCCGATCTCGACGAGGCCACCGGCAAGGCGGCCGCGCAGGAGGTCGACGGCCTGTTCGTGCACACCGACGTCACCGACCCGTACATGGTCGAGGCGCTCTTCGACCAGGCCTACGAGACGTTCGGCAGCGTCGACGTCGCGTTCAACAACGCGGGCATCTCGCCGCCGGAGGACGACTCCATCCTGACCACCGGGCTGGACGCCTGGCGGCGGGTCCAGGAGGTCAACCTGACCTCGGTCTACCTCTGCTGCAAGGCCGCGCTGCCGTACATGCGCCGGCACGGGCGCGGCTCGATCATCAACACCGCCAGCTTCGTGGCCCGGATGGGCGCGGCCACCTCGCAGATCTCCTACACCGCCTCCAAGGGCGGGGTGCTGGCGATGTCCCGGGAGCTGGGCGTGCAGTTCGCCCGGGAGGGCATCCGGGTCAACGCGCTCTCGCCCGGGCCGGTGGACACCCCGATGCTCCGGGAGCTGTTCGCCAAGGACCCGGAGCGGGCGGCGCGGCGGCTGGTGCACATCCCGCTGGGCCGGTTCGCGCGGCCCGAGGAGATCGCCGCCGCCGTGGCGTTCCTCGCCAGCGACGACTCCTCCTTCATCACGGCGAGCGAGTTCCTGGTGGACGGCGGGATCTCGGGGGCCTACGTGACCCCGCTGTAGCACTCCGGGACGGGCCGCCGGGACGGGCCCCGGCCGGGCCGCCGGGAGGGTCCGGAATCGGTCCGTCCGGGCGGCCCCGCCGCTTCTCACCGTAATCTCATGGAAAATGCCGGGAATTCGGTGTCCCGCTGATATCGCGTTTATCCGGTTCCCTTTAGATTCTGTGTCGTGAGCGAGCAGATCCCCGCCGGGTGGTACCCGGACCCGAAGGACATCACCGGCGACCCGCGACCCCAGCGCTGGTGGGACGGCACGGGCTGGACGGCCAGCACCCGGCCCGCACCCTCGGACGCGCCGCCGCCGGAGTCCCCGGCGGCCGGCGCTCCGGGGCCGGACACGACCGCCGAGACCCGGGTGCTGGAGGGTGAGGTGCTGGAGGGCGGTCCGTCGGCCCGCTATCCGGAACCGCCCCCCTTCGGTACCGCCTACGGCTCGCCCGTGCCGCCGCCCCCCAAGGTGCGGCGCCGGCCGTCCAAGCTCGTGGTCGCCGCGACGGTGGCGGCCCTGCTCGGGCTGGGCGCCGGCTCGGGCATCACCTATCTGGCGATGGACGACCACGGGGACCGGCAGCGGTCCGCCCGCCCCGGCTTCCCGAACGGCCCGTACGGCGAGGGCGGCCCGTGGCGGGGCCTGCCGGACCTCGGCGGCCCCGGCGACCAGGGCAACGGCCAGGGCAACGGGAACGGCAACAACGGCAACAGCGGCAAGGGCGGCAACGGCAACGGCGGCGGCGACAGCAAGGGCGGCGACGGCGGCAACGGCGGCCAGGACGACGGCACGGCCAAGGGCCGCGACAAGGCCGTCGACGTGGTGAACCGGCTCGTCCTGCCCGTCCCGTCCGGCTGGGAGGGCGGGACCACCCGGGACGGCTTCGCCGCGCTCAGCATCGGCTCGTACACCTGCGAGGGCGGCGGGACCTGCTCGCTCGGCGGTGCCAACAGCGGCCGGATCGCCGGCGGCGGCACCGACGCCCAGGCGGCGGCCAAGGCCGACATCGAGAAGGCGGCCAAGGACTCCTACAACGAGCTGGTCTCGCACGAGGAGCTGAAGTCCGAGGCGGTCAAGGTCGACGGCCGGGACGGCTACCTGGTCCGCTGGAAGGTGGACGCGGCCAAGGGCAACGACGGGTACGTGCAGACCGTGGTCTTCCCGTCCGCCGACGGGAAGACCCTGGTCTCGGTGCACCTCGGCTTCGACATCACCCCCAAGGCGCCCGAGCTGTCGGTGATGGACACCATCGTCAAGGGCATCGACGACTACAGCGGCAAGCTGCCGGCCGTCCCGGGCCTCCCCGGTGGACCCGACGACGGCGCCGGTACCGCGACGACCTGACCCGGGCCGTGGGCCGGGACCGCAGCGGTCCCGGCCGGCCGCGGGAGACAGCGGGGGGGGGGGCCGCGCCGGCGCCCCCCCCCCCCGCCCCCCCCAACCCGGGGGGGGGGGGTA
>NZ_JBHXKE010000377.1:0-6150 GCF_042722765.1 Kitasatospora sp. NPDC058406 | reverse complement strand
CATGTAGCACCCGGCCACGGCCGACGCTCCCCGGGGGAACCCCCCCCGGGGGGAGCGTCACCGCCGGTCCTCAGCGCGAGGCCAGTGCCGCCAGTCGCCGGGCCGCCCGGTAGTCCCGGAGCACCTGGGCGAACGTGGTGTGCCCCTGCGTGGTCCGGGCGAAGGCCCGCCAGGCCGGGTCGACCAGGCAGACCGCCGCGTGGAACAGGTACGGCCGGTGCTCGAACGCGTTCAGCATCTGCTTCCCCGCCCGCATCTCCACGCCCAGGCCCGCCTTGATCGCGAACGCGTAGTTCAGCGCCTCGCGCCGCACCTCGCCCGCGTTGCCCGCCTCGGCCACCTTCACCGCCCACTCCCCGGCCAGCCGGCCCGAACGCAGCGCGTACGAGATGCCCTCGCGGGTCCACGGCTCCAGCAGCCCGGCCGCGTCACCGGCCACCAGGACCCGGCCGCGCGAGAGCGGCGAGTCCTCGGCCCGGCAGCGGGTCAGGTGGCCGGACTCCACGCTCGGCGGGAAGCCCGCCAGCCCCAGCCGGCGGATGTAGGCGGCGAGGTACTGCTTGGTCCGCTCGCCGTCACCGCGTGCCGAGATCACCCCGACGGTCAGGCTGCCCGACTCGGTCTTCGGGAACACCCAGCCGTAGCTTCCCGGCAGCGGGCCCCAGTCGAGGTGGATCCGGCCCGCCCAGTCGGCCGCGACCTCCGGCGGGACGGGGATCTCCGCCTCCAGCCCGAGGTCGATCTGGTCGAAGGAGACACCCACGTGCCGGCCGATCCGGCTCGCGCTGCCGTCCGCCCCGACCACGGCGCGGGCCTCGAAGGTGCGCCCGTCGGCGGCGGTGACCAGCGCCGTCCGGTGCTCGCCGCCGCGCTGCTCCACCCCGGTGACGGTCACTCCGGTGACCAGCACGGCGCCCGCCTGCTTGGCCGCCTGGACCAGGCGCAGGTCGAACTCGTCCCGGTTGACGAGCCCGAACAGCATCCGCTTCGAACGCCGGGTGCGGGCGAACCGGCCGCGGTACGCGAAGGTGACGGCGTGCACCCGGTCCTGGAGCGGGAGCTCGAAGTCCGGGGGGAGGCTGTCCCGGGAGGGGCCGATGATGCCCCCGCCGCAGGTCTTGTACCGGGGGTGCTCGGCCTTGTCGAGCAACAGCACCCGCCGGCCCTGGGCCGCGGCGGCGTACGCGGCCGAGGAGCCGGCCGGCCCGGCACCGACGACGACGACGTCCCAGACGCCGTCCAGCCGGCCGGGCCCGTCGGCCTCGGCGCCGACCACGGCGTCGGCCTCGGCCTCGACCTCGAACGCGGCCTCGGCCGGGGCGTCGGCGTCGAGCGGGCCTCGCTCGGCCTGCGGGCCACTGGTGTCGTGCGGGCTACTGGCATTGTGCGGGCTACGAGAATCAGGGCTTCCGGAGTCAGTCACGGACAGCAATCCTAGTGCGGCCGACCTCCCCGGTGTCGGCCGCACCGCCCCGAACGCGCGGCCGAATCCCCCGCCGCACCGCTCGACGCCGCCCGTGCCGCCCCGTGCCCGCCGAACCCCGTCCCCGGCCGGTGCCGTGCCCGGTGCCGTGCCCGGTGCCGCCGCCGGCCGCCCCCGGCCGGGCGACCGTTCGTGTCCGCCTATGATCGGCGCTACCCCCCGTCAACGACGTTCGCCCGCACCATCCCTCGGACGGACCAGCCCTACCCGGAGCATCACGATGCCGCAGCAGCAGCGCCTGGCCGACGCCGTCCGGTCCCTGATGGACCGCGCCCGGACCGACCTCGCCGACCTGGTCGCCTTCCCGTCCGTCGCCGACCCCCGTCAGTTCCCTGTCGAGGAGTGCGACAAGGCCGCCCACTGGGTCGCCGAGGCGTTCGCGGCCGAGGGCCTGACCGGCGTCCGGCTGCTGGACACCCCCGACGGGACCCGGTCCGTCTACGCCGAGCTTCCCGGCCCGGCCGGCGCGCCGACCGTCCTGCTCTACTCGCACTACGACGTCCAGCCGCCGCTCGACGAGGACGCCTGGATCAGCCCGGCGTTCGAGCTGACCGAGCGTGACGGCCGCTGGTACGGACGCGGCGCGGCCGACTGCAAGGGCAACATCCTGATGCACCTGACGGCCCTTCGGGCGCTGCGCCAGGTGGACGGCGGGTACCCCGTCGGGCTGAAGATCATCGTCGAGGGCTCGGAGGAGCAGGGCACCGGCGGTCTGGAGCGCTACGCCGAGGCGCACCCCGAACTGCTCGCCGCCGATGTCGTCGTCATCGGCGACACCGGCAACTTCGCCGCCGGACTGCCCACCGTCACCGCCTCGCTGCGCGGCATGACCGTGGTGGACGTCTCCGTCCGCACCCTGGCCGGCAACCTGCACTCCGGCGCGTTCGGCGGCGCCGCCCCGGACGCGCTGCAGGCCCTGGTCAAGGTGCTCGCCTCGCTGCACGACGAGCACGGCGACGTGGCGGTCGCCGGCCTGACCGGCGGCCAGACCTGGCACGGCGTGCAGTACCCGGACGAGCAGTTCCGCGCGGACGCCAAGGTGCTGGACGGCGTCGCGCTCACCGGTACCGGCACCGTCGCCGACCGGCTCTGGGCCCGCCCGGCGGTCACCGTCCTCGGCATCGACGCCCCGCCGGTGATCGGCGCCACCTCCTCCGTTCAGGCCTCCGCCAAGGCGTCCGTCAGCCTGCGCGTCCCGCCGGGCACCGACACGGCCGCCGCCCAGGAGGCGCTGGTCGCCCACCTGGAGGCCCAGGTGCCGTTCGGCGCCCGGGTCACCGTCGAGCGCCAGGGCAACGGCGCGCCGTTCAGCGCCGACACCTCCGGCCCGGCGTACGAGGCGATGGGCGAGGCGATGGCCGAGGCCTTCGGGACCCCGATGGTCACCTCCGGCGAGGGCGGCTCGATCCCGCTCTGCAACACCCTGCGCACGCTCTACCCGGAGGCGGAGATCGTGCTGATCGGCGTCGAGGAGCCCACCACCCAGATCCACGCGGTCAACGAGAGCGTCGACCCGCTGGAGCTGGAGCGGATGGCGCTCGCCGAGGCGCTCTTCCTGCGCCGCTACGCCGAGCTGCGATCCGTCTGACGAGGAGCCACCGCGGGGCAGCCCCCGGGTCACCACCGGTGCACTACCGGGCCGCGCCGTCCACCACGACGGCGCGGCCCGTCCGTCCCACGCCGGACGAACACCTCGGGTGCCGCCGTGCACGCCGGGCCCGCGCGCCCCTGCCCCGGCTCACACGCCGCCCCGGCACTACCCGCGCGCCGTCCGGACCCCGGCCACCGCGGCCCGGACCAGCGCGTACCCCACCGCACCGACCGCCAGCCCGGCGCCCGCCCCGAAGCACACCTCCGGGATCACCCGACGCCGCAGCGGCACGAGCCGGTGCACCACCCCGGCCGCCGTCGCCGCGCCGAGCCCCACGACGGCGGAGCGCCGGACCCGGTCCGTCAGCACGACCGCCGGCGCGACCGGCTCCGCCGCCCGGGCCGCACGCACCGCGTACCCCGCCACCGCTGCCAGCGCCGGGACCGACGTGCCGTACTGCAGCACCGTGTACAGAGGCGGCCCACCGGCGACCGGCCGCTCCAGTGCCGGTACCAGCCGGGCACCGAGCCGGCCCCCGTGGGTGAAGGCGTCCCACCCCACGTGACTGGCCGCGCCGAGCGCCGCCGAGGCCGCGAACCAGGCGGCGTCCGACCCGCTCACGACCCGGGGTTCCAGGTCCGCCCGCCGGCTCCGGCGGACCGTCAGCGCCTCGGCCGGGCCCGCCCACCGCTCCGGGAGCAGCCCGACGAGCGGCCCGCGCAGCAGCCCGTGCCAGCCGGCCACCAGCACGGCCGCGACCGCGACGTCCACGGTCGGTACCGCCCACCAGCGGTGGGTCAGCCGGCCGTGCCGGTACACCCCCGGCAGCAGCGACTCGGCGAAGAACGGCACGTCCGGCGCCAGCGACCCGGCGACCAGGGCCGACGCGACCAGCGGCCCGCGCTCCCCCGCCGCCCGCAGCAGGGGCAGCACGGCGGCCGGGTGACTCAGTGTGAAGGGCATGCCCTCATCCTGCCGCCGCCCGACCGCCGTCGTGCCGTCATCGGCACATGCCACACCGGCCTCGCCCGCCCCACGCGCAGAAACCGCCCGCCGCCACGCCGCGGCCCAACCGCTCGGCCGCCTGCGGTGGACGGCCGACCGACGACGGACGGCCTACGCCGCGTCGGCCGTCCTGGCCAGCCCCACCCCGGCCCGGCGCCCGGCCTCCAGGTACCGCAGCTCCCCGCACCGCCTGGCGTCCAGCGCGGCGGCCAGCCGCCGGTAGCGCCCCGGCGGCAGCAGCCCGGCGGCCTCCTCCAGGCTGACGAACCGCCAGCCGCGCAGTTCCTCCTGCTGGAGCAGCAGCCCCTGCCGGCCGGCGGCGTCCAGCAGCCCGCCGTCGTAGACCAGGCGCAGCCCGCCCCGGCGCGGCCCGGTCCGCGGCTCCCAGTCGACGGCCAGCAGCCGCAGCACCGACGGGTCGAGCCGCAGGCCGAGCTCCTCGGCCGTCTCCCGGAGGGCGGCGTCGGTCGGCGCCTCGCCGCGTTCGACCACTCCGCCGGGAAACTCCCAGTCCGGCTTGTACACCGGATCGACCAGCAGTACCCGGTCCTGTTCGTCGAAGAGCAGGACCGCGGCCGCGACGGTGTCCCCGGTGGGGTCGGGACTCTGGACGATCGGGCAGCGGGCGGACCCGTCCCGGACCAGCTGGGCGAGCCGGACGGCGGTCTCGCGCGGGGTGAGGCCCGCGGTGTCGACGAGCCGCGCGTCCCGGCCGAGCCAGCGGCGGGCGGCGCGGTAGCGGGGCAGATGGTCCAGGCACCACTGCCGGATCCGCGCGCTGCGCTCCGGATCGTCCGGGCACTCCTCACGCTGCGCTATGCGTTCGCGCAGGATCGTTTCTTCAGGATCGAGAACGAGATGGTGCACCGTGATGCCGTTCGAGGCCAGCGAACCGAAGATCTCGTCCCGGTAGTCCTCCCGGAGCAACGTCATCGGGACCACCAGCGGCCCGCCCACCTCGCCGAGCAGTGCGGCGGCCGTCTCGGGCACCAGCCGGCGCCAGGCCGGCAGGTCCTGGAAGTCGGACACCGCCGCCATCCGGTCGGCCGGCAGCATCGCGCGCAGCCCGAACCCGATCAGCTCGGGATCGAACAGCGTGCTGCCGGGCAGCAGTTCCACCAACTCGCGGCAGGCACTCGACTTGCCCGCCCCGAACGTGCCATTGACCCAGACGATCACAAACGTCCCCTGCCCCTCGACCTCCCCCGGCGCCGTTCGCACCGGGCGGCGCCCCCGTCAGCCGAACCAGCGCCACCCGAGGTGGTACCCCCGCCGCGCCGGTCCCCATGCCTCCCCGACCGCCCTGCTCGCGGCCGCCGGCCGCACCGGATGACAGAGGCATGTGCCCAGGCCAGCGGCCTGGCCGCGACGCCCGTACAACCCGCGACACGCCGGAGTGCGTACCCCGGACCACCGGCGTCCGACATCCTTCCACGCGCCCCCTCCGCACCCCGTGCGCCCTGCCACAGACGCACGGGAAAGCCGCACCGGTTCCCCGCCCGTCGGTTGCCTCCCGCCGCCCGACCGCATAGAGATGAACGGTGACCGCACCCACCGCACCCGGCCGCGTCGTGGCCGTCGGTTCCGTCAACGTCGACCGGATCCTCCGCTGCCCCGCCCTGCCCGCGCCCGGCGAGACCGTCCTGGTGACCGACTCGGCCCAGGGCTTCGGGGGCAAGGGCGCCAACCAGGCCGTGGCCGCCGCCGCCATGGGCGCACCCACCCATCTGGTCGCCAAGGTCGGTGCGGACGCCGACGGCCGCGCCGCCCTGGCCGACCTGCGCGGGGCGGGCGTCGACATCGGCGCCGTGCTCGTCGACACGGACGCCCCCACCGGACAGGCCGTCGTCATGGTCGACCCGTCCGGCGAGAACAGCATCCTGGTGGTCCCCGGTGCCAACGCCCGGCTCACCGGCGCCGAGGTGACCGAGGCGCTCGCCTCGCTCGCCCTCACCCCGGCCGACGTCGTCCTCACCAGCGGCGAGGTCCCCGAGGAGTGCATCCTGGCCACCGCGGCCGTCCTTCGCGACGGCGGCCCCCGCTGGATCCACAACGCCGCCCCGGTCGGCGG
>NZ_JBHXKE010000376.1:0-6160 GCF_042722765.1 Kitasatospora sp. NPDC058406 | reverse complement strand
ACGCTGCCCGCCGGGGTCGTCACCGATTCGGGCCGGGCCGGGCGGCCCGCCCGCCCCGCTTCCGGGGCGGGCGGGGCCGCCCCACCGCGACCACCCCCGCCCCCCCGCCGTGGCGGCCCGCGCGGCCGCCACGGCGCGAGTCCCGTACAGAGAAGGGTCCGCCGCCGATGGACGCCGAGCAGGAGCAGCAGAACGGGGCGCCGGACCACGGGACGCCGTCCCTCAGGGGTGGCGAGCCCGGGGCCAGGGAGCCGGGTGGTGCCGCCGGTGGCGGGTTCAGCCGCCGTGCGGTGATCGGCTGGGCCGGTGCGGGGGCCGCCCTGGGGGCGGCCGGCGTCGGCTCGGTGGCCGCCGCGACCCGCCGGGAGGAGGACGCCCCGGCGCCGGCCGCCGCGGGCGGGGACGTCGCGTTCTTCGGGGAGCACCAGTCCGGGATCGCCACCCCCGTCCAGGACCGGCTGCACTTCGCGGCCTTCGACGTCTCCGCGTCGGCGACCCGCGAGTCGTTGGTGCGGATGCTCAAGGAGTGGACCAGGGCCGCCGCGGCGATGACCGGCGGTCGCGAGGTGGGCAGCGGTGCGGCGAGCGGCCTGCCGCAGGCGCCGCCGGACGACACCGGCGAGGCGCTGGGCCTGCCGGCCTCCCGGCTGACCCTCACCGTCGGCTTCGGTCCGGGCCTGTTCGACAAGGACGGCGTGGACCGCTTCGGCCTGAAGGCGCGGCGCCCCGAGGCGCTGATCGACCTGCCCCGGTTCAAGGGCGACAACCTCGATCCGCAGCGCAGCGGCGGGGACCTCTGTGTCCAGGCCTGCGCCGACGACCCCCAGGTGGCGGTGCACGCGATCCGCAACCTGGCCCGCATCGGGATGGGGACGGTCAACATCCGCTGGTCGCAGCTGGGTTTCGGCAAGACCTCCTCCACCACGCCCGATGCGCAGACACCGCGCAACATGATGGGCTTCAAGGACGGCACCCACAACATCGCCGGCACCGACGCCGCCGCGCTGGCGCAGCACGTCTGGGTGGCGCCCGGCGAGGGGCCGGAGTGGATGACCGGCGGTTCCTACCTGGTCGCCCGGCGGATCCGGATGCACATCGAGACGTGGGACCGTACGTCGCTCAAGGAGCAGGAGGACGTCTTCGGCCGCACCAAGGGCGAGGGCGCCGCGTACGGGAAGGCCCGGGAGCACGACGCGCCGGACCTGGACGCCATGCCCGGGGACGCCCACGTGCGCCTGGCGCACCCGGACTCGAACGGCGGCCACATGATCCTGCGGCGCGGCTTCTCCTTCACCGACGGGACGGACGGGCTGGGGCGGCTGGACGCGGGCCTGTTCTTCCTGGCCTACCAGCGGGACAGCCGTACGGGGTTCGTCCCGCTGCAGCAGCGCCTCGCCGCGTCGGATGCGCTGAACGAGTACATCCAGCACGTCGGTTCGGCGCACTTCGCCTGTCCGGCGGGTGTGCGCAAGCCCGGTGAGTGGTGGGGCCAGGCCCTCCTCGGCTGACCGTTCCGCCCGTCACCCCTGTACAACCTCCGGAGGAGGGTGCCGTGTTCGGCAACTATCTGATCGGCCTGCGCGAGGGTCTGGAAGCCAGCCTCGTCGTGTGCATTCTCATCGCCTACCTCGTCAGGACCGGCCGCAGGGACAAGCTCCCACCGGTGTGGGCGGGCGTCGGTGCGGCGGTCGCCCTCAGCATGGCGTTCGGCGCGGTGCTCCAGTACGGCTCGACGCAGCTGACGTTCGAGGCGCAGGAGGCCCTCGGCGGGACGCTGTCGATCGTGGCGGTGGGTCTGGTCACCTGGATGGTGTTCTGGATGCGCCGCACCGCCCGGCACCTGAAGACGGAGCTGCACGGCAGGCTGGACGCGGCGCTCGCGATGGGCACGGCCGCCCTGGTGGTCACCGCGTTCCTGGCGGTCGGGCGGGAGGGGCTGGAGACGGCGTTGTTCATCTGGTCGGCCGTGCAGGCGACCGACGACGGCTACAACCCGATCATCGGTGCGGCGCTGGGTCTGTTGACCGCGGTGGTCCTGGGCTGGCTGTTCTACCGGGGCGCGTTGAGGATCAACCTGGCGAGGTTCTTCACCTGGACCGGCGCGATGCTGGTGGTGGTCGCCGCCGGGGTGCTGGCCTACGGGGTGCACGACCTCCAGGAGGCCGGCTGGCTCCCCGGCCTGCGCAGCCGCGCCTTCGACATCAGCTCCGGCATCCCCAAGGACAGCTGGTACGGCACGCTCCTCAAGGGCGTGTTCAACTTCCAGCCCGACCCGACGGTCCTCCAGCTCGTGGTCTGGGCGGCCTACCTGGTCCCGACTCTGGCGATCTTCCTGAACGTCTTCGGCGGGCGCCGCACCAAGCCTGCCGCGCCGAACGCGGGAGCGGCCAACTCGGCTGTTTGAGCGAAGAGTTCAGGCCACCTGGTGGCCTCGAAGGCCCCGTCCGGCAACCCGCCGGGCGGGGCCTTCGGCGTTCCTGCGCCCGCCGGGACGGGTGTGGTGCTGACGCCCGCTCAAAAGTTCACCTCCCGGCTCTACCCGCGTATACCCCCGGGGCCGCATGCTGGTCGGCAGCCCGGGCCGCTCCGCCCGGGGGCTTTCCCCTGCCCTCGTCGACTCAGGAGTCCCCCATGTCCGCGATACCCGTGCCCCGTCCGTCCCGCCTGCCCCGCCGCGCCCCGGCCGCCGCCCTCGGCGCCCTGCTGCTCGCCCTCGTCACCCTGCTGACCGGCGCCGGCACCGCCCGGGCGGCCCTGCCGACCCCGGTCTCCGCCGCCACCGCGCGCAGCTACCTCGCCTCGATCGCGGTGTCCGCCGAGTCCCACGCCTCCACCTACGACCGGGCGCTCTTCCCGCACTGGATCACCGTCTCCGGCACCTGCAACACCCGTGAGACGGTCCTCAAGCGGGACGGCAGCAACGTCGTCACCGACTCCGCGTGCGCCTCCGTCAGCGGCACCTGGTTCTCGGTCTACGACAACGCCAGCACCACCAGCGCCTCGTCCTTCGACATCGACCACGTGGTGCCGCTCGCCGAGGCCTGGCGCTCCGGCGCCTGGGCCTGGACCACCGGCCAGCGCCAGGGCTTCGCGAACGACCTGACCCGCCCGCAGCTGATCGCGGTCTCGGCGAGCTCCAACCGCAGCAAGGGCGACCAGGACCCGGCCCACTGGCTGCCGCAGACCTCCTACCGGTGCACCTACGCCCGCGCCTGGGTGCAGGTGAAGTACTACTACGGCCTCAGCGTGGACAGCGCCGAGAAGAGCGCGCTCTCCTCGATCCTCAACGGCTGCTGAGGAAACGTTCGCTCAGCGCGGCGCACACCGGAGTCGCCGGGAACACCCCGCCCGCCACGACAGACCGCTCGTGACGGCGCCGCCCGTAGGGAGGAGTCCCGGCGGGCGGCGCCGTGCGTGCGGTACCGGACGGCGCTAGTCGCTCTTGATCGCGCTCAGGATGTCCGTCCGGGCCGCCCGGCGGGCCGGCCAGAGCGCGGCCAGCAGGCCGATCACCGCGGCGGCCACCAGGAAGCCCAGGATCTGCACCGGCGGCACCACCGTGGTGATGTTCCTGAACACGTCCTTCATGGTCCGGACGCCGGCCCAGGCGGTGACGATGCCGAGCAGCACACCGACCACGCCGCCGAACAGGGCGATCATCAGGGACTCCAGCCGGACCATCCGGCCGATGCCGCGCCGGTCCAGACCGATCGCCCGCAGCATGCCGATCTCCCGGCGGCGCTCGAACACGGACATCGCCATGGTGTTCACCACGCCCAGGACCGCGATCACCACGGACATGCCCAGCAGCCCGTACATCATGCTCAGCACGGCGGAGACCATCTCGCGGTTCTCCGCCTTGATGTCCTTGTCGCCCTTGACCGCGATCAGCGGGTTGCCGCCGGTGGCGTCGCGCAGCGCCTGCTTGAGCGCGGCGTCCGGGCCGTCCGGGCCCTTGACGAGCACCTTGTCCAGCCCGGTGCCGGCGCCGGCGTGCGGGCCGACCACGCTCTCGGGGGCGATCAGCCCGGACACCACGGTGCTGTGCCCGATCAGGCCGCCGACGGTCAGGGTGGCCGGGCTGCCGTCCGGGTAGGTGCCGGTCAGGGTCGAGCCGACGGTGAGGCCGTTCCGCGCGGCGTAGTCGGCGCCGGCCAGCAGCTTGCCCTGCTTGAGCGCGTCGGCCGAACCCTCGGTGGTCTTCACGTCGACCAGCCGGTCGAAGGTGGCCGCGTCCACCGAGGTGAGCCACGAGGTGTCGTCCTCGGCGGCCTTGACGGGAACGGTGCGCATCACGCTCGTCGCGGTGAGCCCGGGGATCCTGGCGATCTGGGGGGCGACCTCGGGGGAGAGCATGGAGAAGTTCGACATGGCGACGGCGTAGTCGGCCTTGAGGTCGTTCGCGGTGGCCTCGTCGACGGCCTTGTTCACCGAGGCGCCGACCACGGTCAGCGCGGTGATCAGGGTGACGCCGATGGTGAGCGCGGAGGCGGTGGCGGCGGTGCGGCGCGGGTTGCGCACCGCGTTCTCGCGGGCCAGCTTGCCGGGCGTGCCGTAGAGCCTGCGCAGCAGCGGGGCGACCAGGGCGATCAGCGGCCGGGAGAGCAGCGGGGTGAGGACGAAGACGCCGATCATCAGCGCACCCGCGCCGAGGCCGACCAGCTTGGCCTCCTTGCCGGCCGCGCCGGCCAGCAGGCCGCCCACGCCGGCGAGGGCGAACAGCAGGCCGATCGCGTTGCGGACCACGAGGGACTTCTGGGTGGCGGGCTGCTCGACGGAGCTCATCGCGGCGACCGGGGCGATCCGCGAGGCACGGCGTGCGGGCAGCCAGGCGGCGAGCAAGGTCACCGCGACGCCGACGCCGACGGAGCCGAGCACCGTGGAGGGGCCGATCACCAGCGGGCCGTCCGGCAGGTTGGCCTCGAAGGGGCCGTTGAGCAGGGCGCGCAGTCCGGTGGCGATGCCGATGCCGACGACCAGCCCGCCGAGCGAGGCGGTGAGGCCGACGAGCAGTGCCTCGGCGAGCACCGAGCGGGTGATCTGCTTGCGGCTGGCGCCGACGGCGCGCAGCAGGGCCAGTTCCCTGGTGCGCTGGGCGACCAGCATGGTGAAGGTGTTGGCGATGATGAAGATGCCGACGAAGAGCGCGATGGCGGCGAAGCCCAGCAGGACGGTGGAGAGGCCCTTGGTGCCCTCGGCGATCATCCGGTCCTGCTCGTCCGCGAGCTCGCGGCCGGTCCGGGCCTCGACGGAGTCGCTCTGCGGCACGGCCTGCTTCACGGCGGCGAGCAGCGCGGTGTCGTCGGCGCCGGGCCTGCCCCTGACGTCGATCTCGGCGAACCGGCCGGGGCTCAGGTAGAGCTGCTGGGCGGTGGCGGTGTCGAACGCGGCGAGCGATCCGCCGGAGACGACGCGCGGGTCGTTGGTGTGCAGGGTGCCGGTGAGCCGGAGCTCCATGACCGGGCCGTTGACGGCAACGCGGACGGTGTCGCCGACCTTGTAGCCGCCCTTCTCGGCGGTCCTGGCGTCCAGCGCGATCTCCTGGGCGCCGCGCGGGCCGCGTCCGTCGACCAGCGGGTAGCGGGGGTCGGTGCCGTCGGCGCCGGGCACGTAGTTGGTGCCGGTGGTGGAGAAGCCGTTGCCGATCAGTGCGCCCTTCCGGTCGGCGATGCCGGCGAAGCCGCTGACCACGCCGCGGGCCTCGGCGGCGCCGGGCAGCGCGGCGATCGCCCCGCGCGTCTCCTCGGACAGGGCCGGGCCGGCCTCGGCGCCGCCGCCGTGGTCGTACCCCTTGCTGACGGCGGAGCGGTCGCTGACGGTCACGGTGATGTCGGTGTAGCTCTTGGCGCTCTGGGAGCGGAGCGCGCTGCCGAGCGTGTCGGTGAAGACCAGGGTGCCGGCCACGAAGGCGGTGCCGAGGAGGACGGCGAGCGTCGTCATCAGCAGTCGGCCCTTGTGGGCCAGCACGGTGCGCAGTGCGGTGCGGTACATGGAGTGGTGTCAGTCCTGGAAGGTCGTGGGGACGGAGGCCGGAGCGGCGCCGGGCGGGTGGGCCGGGATCCGGCTCAGCTGGTGCGGCCCTTGGCGTCGAAGCGGCGCATGCGGTCCAGGACGGTGTCGGCGGTGGGCTGGTGGAGTTCGTCGACGATGCGGCCGTCGG
>NZ_JBHXKE010000375.1:0-6227 GCF_042722765.1 Kitasatospora sp. NPDC058406 | reverse complement strand
GTCGCCCGCCCGCACCCTGGAACAGCTCCGAGCCCTTCTGTCCGAGCCCGCCGACAAGGAAGATCAACTCTGACAGTTATTCAGAAACAAGTCCGAGCGGGAACGGGGAGTTGACAAGGACAACAAGCAGGTCGACGAAGGTGTTGACTTCGTGGACTACTTCATGGCCGGCTCCGGCATGATGGTCCGCAAGGGCAACCCGGCGAGGATCGGCAACCTCGGCGACCTGTGCGGAAGATCCGTGGTGGTGAAGAAGGAGACGGTTCACGACGAGCTCGCGACCCGTCAGCAGAAGGCCTGCGAGCGTCTGGGCAAGACCCTCGACGTGTTGCGGGCGGACACCGATCCGGCCGCCGTGACGGAACTGCAAAAGAACCGGACGGACGCGCTGATCACCGGCTACCCGAAAAGTGCTGTACAACGCTCAGACCCTTGACAAGGGGAGGAACTTCGAAGTCGCGGGCCCGCAGGTGCAAATGCAGCCTTGGGGCGTTGCCGTCCGCAAGAGTGACACCCAGTTGCGGGACACCCTGGCCAGGGCGATGAACTCGCTCATCACGGACGGCACCTACAGCAGCATCCTGGAGAAGTGGCAACTGTCCGACAGCGCCATCCACAACGCCGTCGTCAACGGCGCCGGCCGACCTCTCGATCCTGTGTGCTGATGCACGTACGCCGACCCCGAGGACGTTCGCGGGGAAGGGCGGATGGGCGGTTTGTCGATGGGACCCGGGAACGCCGCCCCGTTTGAGCGCGAGGCCGCCGCCGACACCCGTGGACACGACGATTCGGGACTCTATCTCCATGGTCGTGCTCTCCCGTGGCCGGTGAGCTGACGGCCCGACAGTCTCTGGCGGGGCAGCGGCGGCCTGGTCGGGAGGGGCAGCGTCGACGGTCGTGGGGCGTCGCTGTCGGTCGTCGACATACTTCGACCGAACGGAGGTCACCTGCCCGGGGGCAGACCAGCGTCGGCTGGCATGGCCCCTACCCGATGGCCGCCGGGCTACCAGGCGGAGTCGATGCCGTTCAAAGCGCCGCCACGGCGGAACCGTATGCCGCAGCTGCCGTGCCCGCGAACACTGCGTGCCGTTCGGCGCCACTCAGGTCGGCGGTGAGGTCCTGGGCCGTGTTCACCACCTCGTCGTAGGAGGCCGCGAGGGTGCAGACCGGCCAGTCCGAGCCGAACATCAGCCGCTCGGGCCCGAAAGCCGTCAGCACGGTGTCCGCGTACGGGCGAAGGTCGGCGAGGGCCCAGTGTTGCCAGTCGGCCTCGGTGACCAGGCCGGAGAGCTTGCAGAGGGTGTTGGGCCTGGAGGCCAGTGCGCGGATCGCCGTGGCCCAGGGCTCGGTCTCGCCGGTGGCCGCGGGCGGTTTGGCGAGATGGTCCAGAACGAGGCTCAGTTCCGGCAGCCGGGTGGCGAGCTCCGTGGCGGCGGGCAGTTGGTGCGGGAGGACGAGCAGGTCGTAGGCGAGTCCGAAGTCCGCGACCGTTGCCAGTCCGCGCAGCACGTCGGGGCGAAGCAGCCACCCGGGGTCGGGTTCGGACTGGACCTGGTGGCGCAGGCCGACGAGTTTCCTGCCGCCCGGGAGTTCGCGCATTCGGGCGATGGTGTCGGCGATGCCAGGGTTCGTGAGGTCGGTCCAGCCGACCACGCCGACGACCAGGTCGTCGGCGGCGGCCAGTGCCAGCATCTCAGGAGTCTCCTGGGGAACGCAGACGGTCTGCACCAGGACGGTCGCGGTGACGCCTGACCGTCGGACGAGCGGGTGCAGGTCGGCGAGCGAGAAGTTGCGGCGGATCGGGGCGAGTGCCTCGCCGGTGATCCACTCCTGGTCGCGGACGGTGAGGTCCCACAGGTGGTGGTGCGCGTCGACGATGCCGGGGCCGATCACAGCTGCCACACCACCGGGAGGCCGGCTGCCGCGCCGTCGGCGGAGTAGTCGTGGACGACATCGAGCAGCTCGGCCATCCGGGCTTGCCAGGCGATGTTGACTGGCAGTCCCTCCAGTCCGGCGATCAGCGCGGCGTAGTCGTCGCATTCGACGAGGTGGAACAGTTCGGTGCCGCTGCGCCAGATGGTCCAGGAGGTTGCGCCGGCGGCCCGGATGGCGTCGGTGAGTTCGGCGGGTACCTCTCGGTGGGCCTGCTCGTAGGCGGCGATCCGGTCGGAACGGACGCGGGTGTGCAGGGCGATCCTCACTGCGTGTCCTCCTCGGTGCAGTCGTCGACGATGATGACGTCCAGGGTGCGGGGTCCGTGCACTCCTTCGACGCGGTTGAGTTCGATGTCGCTGGTGGCGGACGGTCCGGAGATGAAGGTGAGCGGGCGGGTGGGGTCGAGTACGGCGAGGGCGTCGGGGACGTCCGCCGCGATCTGCGAGGCGCGGAGGATGCACAGGTGGTAGTCGGGGACGAGGGTGAGTGCGCGGCGTCCCTGGCCTGGGCCGGCGTCGAGGACGAGGGTGCCGGTGACCGCGATTGCGGCTGCCGCGGTGGTGAGGACGCCGTCGAGGGCGTCCAGCTCCGGGACGGTGAGCGCGGGCCGGTCCGCGGTCCAGGGCAGGTCGGGCAGCCAGTGGGCGGGGAACCCTTCCGGTACGACGACCTTCGTGGCGTCGCGCGTGGCGAGGGTCGTGCCTATGGTGTCCGGCAACGACTCGGGGGTGCTGCGCAGGACGGTGGCACGGTAGTCGGTGGCGCGTCGGTCGAAGAGGTCGGCTAGGTCGCCGTGGGCGTGGCTGCGGTGGTAGGAGCGGGGAACTGGTACGTCCTCGGGGCGTTCGTCGGCGGGGACGTCGGCGAGTGCGGCGCGGATCCGGGCCAGGGTCTCCAGCCGGGTGTTCATGGCTTCTCCCGGTTGTTGCGCCACCAGGCGCGGAAGGACTCGGCGGGCGGTGCGGGGGTGTCGCGGGTGTCGGACCAGCCGCGCAGCGGGCCGGGGAGCCGGCTGATCCTGCCCTTCCTGGCCACCACGCGTGCGCCGAGGGATCCGGCCTTCTGGGCGGCTGCCAGTCGGCGGGGGGACGAGAGCACCGCGGCGGCGGCCTTCATGACGAGGGCTTCGGTGGTGGGGATGCGGCGCCTGCGGCGTTTGCCTTCGACGACCTCGGCGCGCAGGTGGGCGAGCACTTCCGGAATGTTGATCTTGACGGGGCAGGCGTCGTAGCAGGCCCCGCACAGGGTGGAGGCGAAGGGCAGTGACGCCGCGTGCTCGACGCCGACCAATTGCGGGGTGAGGACGGCGCCGATCGGGCCGGGGTAGACGGAGCCGTAGGCGTGGCCGCCGGTGCGCTGGTAGACCGGGCAGACGTTGAGGCAGGCGGAGCAGCGGATGCAGGCGAGGGCCTGGCGGCCGACGGTGTCGGCGAGGGTGGCGGTGCGGCCGTTGTCGAGCAGGACGAGGTGGAAGTCGCGTGGCCCGTCGCCCGAAGTCGTCCCGGTCCACATCGAGCTGTAGGGGTTCATCCGTTCGCCGGTGGAGGAGCGCGGCAGGAGCTGGAGGAAGACCTCCAGGTCGGCGAAGGCCGGGATGACCTTCTCGATGCCCATGACGGTGATCAGCGTCTCGGGCAGGGTCAGGCACATCCGCCCGTTGCCCTCGGACTCCACGACGACTACCGTGCCGGTGTCGGCGCAGGCGAAGTTGGCGCCGGACACGGCGACCTTGGCGGTCAGGAACTTCTCCCGCAGGTGGGTTCGGGCGGCGTCGGCGAGGGCTGCCGGATCGTCGTTCAGGCCGTCGGGGGCGGGAATGCCCCAGTGTCCCATTTCGCGGGTGAAGATCTCGCGGATCTCGGCGCGGTTGCGGTGGATCGCCGGGACGAGGATGTGGGAGGGTCGGTCGTCGCCGAGCTGGACGATGAGTTCGGCGAGGTCGGTCTCGTAGGCGGTGATGCCCGCTTCGGCGAGCGCCTCGTTGAGGCCGATCTCCTGGGTGGCCATCGACTTGACCTTGACGACCTCGCGCTCGCCGGTCGCCCGGACGAGCTCGGTCACGATTCGGTTGGCCTCGGTGGCGTCCGTTGCCCAGTGCACGGTGCCACCGGCGGCGGTGATGGACTCCTCCAACTGTTCGAGGTAGCAGTCGAGGTGGCGCAGCGTGCGCCGTTTGAGCGCGGCGCCCGCCTCCCTCAGTGCTTCCCAGTCGTCGAGCTCGCCGGTCGCCACCAGTCGTTTGTCGCGGATGGTGGTGGTGGCTCGTTTGAGGTTGGCCCGTAGCCGGGTGTCGGCGAGGGCGGTGCGTGCGGCCTGGGGGAAGGCGGGGGCGCCGAGCCAGACCAGGCCGTGGCCGTCCTTCATCGCGGGTCCCCTTCGGTGGCGGCGAGGATTTCGGCGAGGTGCAGGGTTTGGACGTCGGATCCCTGACGGGACAGACCGCCGCCAATGTGGAGAAGGCATGAGTTGTCGGCGGCGCACAGCACGTCGGGAGCGGTGGCGGAGACGTCGGCGGTCTTGTCGGCGAGGATCGCGGCGGAGCTGTCGGCGTTCTTCATTGCGAAGGTGCCGCCGAATCCGCAGCACTCCTCGGGTGCGCGCAGATGGAGGAGTTCGAGGCCGTGTACCGCGCGGAGCAGTCGTTCGGGGCGGTCGCCCAGGCGCAGGCCGCGCAGGGAGTGGCAGGTGGGGTGGTAGGCGACCTTGTGTGGGAAGTGGGCGCCGACATCGGTGACACCGAGGACATCGGTGAGGAACTCGGTGAACTCGTGGACCCTGGGCACCAGTTCGGAGACCTGCAGCTGGAGGGCGAGGGGCGCGTATCTGGCGGCGAGGGCGGGGTGGTGCTCGCGGACCATGCCGGCGCAGGAGGCGGAGGGGGTGACCACGGCGTCGTATTCGGCGAAGGTGTCGGCGAATCGCCGCACCAGTGGTATGGCCGCGGTGCGGTAGCCGGTGTTGAAGTGCATCTGCCCGCAGCAGGTCTGTTCCTGGGGGAAGTCGACCGTGTGGCCGAGTCGTTCCAGGACCTGCACCACGGCGCGTCCGGTCCTGGGGTAGAGGGTGTCGTTGAAGCAGGTGACGAACAGGGCGATCCGCATCAGTGATCACCGTCCGGGGTGGGGATATGGCCGGGCAGCAGGCCTGCGGCGCGGAGGTCGACCCACACCGCGTTGGGGATGGGCCGGGCCGCCTGCTCGGCGGCGTCGGTGATCTCGCCGGCGGTGCGGGCACCGATCAGGACGCTCGTCACCGCCGGGTGTGCGAGCGCGAAACGCACCGCCGCCGCGCGCAGCGGCACGCCGTGTCGCGTGCAGACTTCCTGCATCCGTAGCGCGCGTTCCACCAGTCTGGTGGGGGCGGTGGTGTAGTCGAAGGTGGCGTCCGGGCGGGGGGCGGCGAGCAGTCCGGAGTTAAACACCCCGCCTACCGCCACCGAGACGCCGTGTTCGGTGGCCGCCGGGAGCAGGTCTTGCAGTGCGCTCTGGTCGAGCAGCGTGTAGCGGCCCGCGACCAGGACTTCGTCGATGTCGGTGTCGCGGACGAAGCGTGCGAGCGGTGCGCAGTGGTTCATTCCGGCGCCGATCGATCCGACCAGGCCTTCGCCGCGCAGGCTTTCCAGCGCCGGGTAGGCCTCGGTGAGGGCCTGGTCCATGTGGTTGTCCGGGTCGTGCAGGTAGACGGTGTCGACGCGGTCCACGCCGAGGCGGGTCATGCTGGCTTCCAGGCTACGGCGGACGCCGTCGGCGGAGAAGTCCCAGCGGCGCACGTGGGTCGCCGGCACCGCGAAGCCGTTGGCGAGGTCGTCCCCCACTGGGTAGGACATGGGTTCGAGAACCCGGCCCACCTTGGTGGAGAGATGAAACTCGCCCCTGGGGCGCGCCCGCAGGAACCGGCCGAGTCGTCGTTCGGACAGTCCGAGGCCGTAGTGCGGGGCTGTGTCGAAGGATCGGATGCCGGCCGTCCATGCCGCAACCAGGGCGGCGTTGGCCTCCTCCTCCCCGACCGGGGTGAAGAGGTTGCCTATGCCGGCGGCCCCGAAGGCGAGGCGGGAGACGACGGGCTCGGTGCGCCCCGATGGGAGCGATTTCATCACTGCTCCCTCCTTATCCGGTCGGGGGGCAGGCGCAGGCCCGCCATCCCGCCGTCGACCGCAAGCGCGGTTCCGGTCACCGACGCCGACTCCGGGCCGGCGAAGTAGGCGATGGCTGCGGCGACCTCGCCGGCGGCGACGAGGCGCCCGGTGGGCTGGCGGGCGTTCAGCGCGGCCCGCAGCGCCTGCGGGTCGGCCG
>NZ_JBHXKE010000374.1:0-6242 GCF_042722765.1 Kitasatospora sp. NPDC058406 | reverse complement strand
GAGTAGTGGGCGAAGACGTCCGGGCCGCCACCCTCCTGCTCGATGAAGCCGAAGCCCTTTTCCGCGTTGAACCACTTCACGGTGCCATTAGCCATTAAAATTCTCCTTGAAAGGCAATTCCCGGAGCCCGCACCTCGCAGGATCCGCGTCGCCGCTATGAGTACCCACCCAGAAGAAGACTCCTAGAAAATCCGAAGAAATTCGAGGAAAATTCCGGAGAAACAAAAAATGCGCCAGCGGTCACAACCGGCAGGCGCACACAAAGTTCATGGGAACCGAAACTGCAACTGACATCGACTGTAGCAGGTCCCGGGGCGGAACGGCGGGTCTTTCTTCCCGGGTTTCGCCGCGCCCCGCCGTCCCGGGTTCTCCGACCCGGTCCGGACCCGGTTCGGGCCCGGACCGGCTGTTCGGTCGGCTACTCCACCGTCACGCTCTTCGCCAGGTTGCGGGGCTTGTCGACGTCCCGCTCCAGCGCGACCGCGGCGTGGTACGCCAGCAGCTGGAGCGGGATGTTGAGGAGCAGCGGGTCGAGCTCCGGCTCGCTCCTGGGCACCAGGATGCAGTGGTCGGCGAGCTTCGCGTCGGGGCGGCGGTGCGCGACGGCGAGCACCCGGCCGGAGCGGGCCTTGATCTCGCCGAGCGTGGTGAGGTTCTTGTCGAGCAGCTCGTCGTCCGGGACCAGGGCCACGGTGGGCAGTTCGGGGCTGATCAGGGCCAGCGGTCCGTGCTTGAGCTCGCTCGCCGGGTACGCCTCGGCGTGGACGTAGGAGATCTCCTTGAGCTTCTGCGCGCCCTCACGGGCGACGGGGAAGCCGCGGACCCGGCCGATGAACATCATGCCCTCGGACCCGGCGTACTCGGCGGCGAGCTCGGCGATGGCGTCGCTCTGCGCGAGGACCTCGCGGATCTGGTCGGGGAGCGCCTTGAGGGCGGTGACGATGCGGCGGCCGTCGGCCGGGGAGAGGTCGTGGATCCGGCCGAAGTGCAGGGCGATCAGGGCGAACGCCACGACGGTGGAGGTGAACGCCTTGGTCGAGGCGACCGAGATCTCCGGACCGGCGTGCAGGTAGATGCCGCCGTCGCACTCGCGGGCGATCGCGCTGCCGACGGTGTTGACGACGCCCAGCACCCGCCCGCCCTTGCGCTTGACCTCCTGGACGGCGGCGAGGGTGTCGTAGGTCTCACCGGACTGGCTGACCGCGATGTAGAGGGTGTCGGCCTCGATGACCGGGTTGCGGTAGCGGAACTCGGAGGCGGGCTCGCTGTGCGCGGGGATGCGGGCGAGCTCCTCGATGAGCTGGGCCCCCATCTCGCCCGCGTAGTAGGCGGAGCCGCAGCCGAGGATCTTGACCCGGCGGATCTCGCGCAGCTCCCGGGCGTCGAGGTTGAGGCCGCCGAGGTGGGCGGTGGCGAACCGCTCGTCGAGCCGGCCGCCGAGGGTGCGCTCGACCGAGCCGGGCTGCTCGTGGATCTCCTTGAGCAGGAAGTGCGCGAAGCCGCCGGTGTCGTAGGAGTCGATCTCCCAGTCGACGGTGGACGGCTGGCGGTGGGTGGTGCGGGCGTCCTCGGTGAACGTGCGGAAGCCGTCGGCGCGGACGGTGGCCAGCTCGCCGTCCTCCAGGTGGACGACCTGGCGGGTGTAGCGGACGAGCGCGGAGACGTCGGAGGCGGCGAACATCTCCTTCTCGCCGATGCCGAGCACGATCGGGCTGCCGTTGCGGGCGACCACGATCCGGTCCGGCTGCTCGGCGTCGAGGACGGCGATGCCGTAGGTGCCGACGACCATGGCGAGGGCGGCGCGCACGGCGTCCTCCAGCTCCACGCCCTCCGCGGCGTGCGCGGCGATCAGGTGGCCGAGCACCTCGGTGTCGGTCTCGGAGCGGAAGACCGCGCCGTCGGCGGCGAGCTTGGCCCGCAGCTCGTCGGCGTTCTCGATGATGCCGTTGTGGACGACGGCGATCCGCCCGGCGTTGTCCAGGTGCGGGTGGGCGTTGGCGTCACTGGGCACGCCGTGGGTGGCCCAGCGGGTGTGGCCGATGCCGGTGGTCCCCTTGAAGCGGGCCGGGACGGCCGCGGCTAGGTCGGCGACCCGGCCCTTGACCTTGCGGACCTTGAGCCCGCCGGTGCGCCCGGCGACCGCGACGCCCGCCGAGTCGTAGCCGCGGTACTCCAGCCGGGCCAGGCCCTCCAGCAGGAAGGGGGTCGCGTCCTTGGGGCCGATGTAGGCCACGATTCCGCACATGGGGTGGACTCCTCGAAGACAGGGGGCAGGGCGGGAGGCAGGGCGGGGCCCGGAGGGTCGGGCCGGGAGGCCGTCGCCGACCGCGGTCGGCGGGCCCCGGACGGAGGACTTCGGACGGGTCCGTCAGCCGTAGACGATCCGGCGCAGCTGCCGCGCGGAGAGTCCCGGCGCCGCGACACGGCGGGCGGGCAGCTCCTCGGCGAGCCGGGCGAAGATCCTCTCGTTGGTCAGACCGCGCGCCTGGAGCTCACCGTGGCGGCGGCGGACGTACTCCTCCGTGGTCTCGGAGAAGTAGGCCAGCACCTCCGCCACCACCCGTGCCGCCTCGCGGGGCCCGAGCGGGCTGGTCCGGGTGAGGTGGGCGAGCAGGTCTTCGTGAGGGTGCGAGGGACCGGGTGAGCTGGACACGAAGAGGGAGCCTAGGCCGGATCCGGCACCGAGTTCAAAGATCTTGCCCGAATTCGGGCAGATCTCGCGACGTTCGACGCCCACCCGGCCCGATCCGGGCCCGCGCCAGCCTGTCGAACGAAGCATCGGACGGGCGAACGGGCGGGCGAACGATCGGCACGGCGGACGCCCGGCGGGCCCGCCCACCCCGCCCGCGCACCCTTGTGCGAGCACGTACCACCACGTAGCGTGATTCCCCGACTACGCATCGGGGGAGACGGATCAGGACACCGGATTCGTCTCGGAGATTCGTGTCGGAAGAACCGGAGGCTTGCTGATGTGCGGCATCACCGGATGGGTCGCCTACGACCGCGACCTCACCCTCGAACGGCCAGTGCTCGACACGATGACGGCCACCCAGCTCTGCCGCGGCCCGGACGCGGGCGGCATCCACCTGGAACGGCACGCCGCACTCGGTCACCGCCGCCTCGCCGTGATCGACGTCGAGGGCGGTGTCCAGCCGATGACGGCCGAGCACGACGGCCGGACGCTGGCCGCCCTCACGTACAGCGGAGAGGTGTACAACCACCGCGAGCTGCGCGCCGAGCTGGAGGCGGCCGGCCACCGGTTCCGCACCCGCAGCGACACCGAGGTGGTGCTGCACGCCTACCTGGAGTGGGGCGAGCACCTCGCCGAGCGGCTCAACGGCATGTTCGCCTTCGCGATCTGGGACGCCCGCAGCGAGGAGCTGGTGCTCGTCCGCGACCGGATGGGCGTCAAGCCGCTGCACTACCACCCCACCCCGGACGGCGTGGTCTTCGGCTCCGAGCCGAAGGCCCTGTTCGCCCACCCCTCGGTGCGCGCGGTGGTCGACCTGGACGGGCTGCGCGAACTGCTGGCCCTGACGAGGACCCCCGGCCTCACCCCGTACCGCGGCATCTCGGAGGTGCGGCCCGGCCACGTGGTCCGGGTGCGGCGCAGCGGCGTCACGGTCCGCCGCTACTGGGCGCTGGAGGCACGCCGGCACACCCAGGACCTCGCCACCACCGTCGCCACCGTCCGGGCCCTGCTCGACGACATCGTCCACCGCCAACTGGACTCGGACGTGCCGCTCTGCTCGCTGCTGTCCGGCGGCCTCGACTCCAGCGCCGTCACCGCGCTGGCCGCCAAGGCGCTGCGCGCGGCGGGCGCCGGGCCGGTCCGCTCCTTCGCTGTCGACTTCGCCGGACAGAGCGAGCACTTCCTCGCGGACGCGGTCCGCTCCACGCCGGACGGCCCGTACGCCGCACTGCTCGCCCGGTACGTGGGCGCCGACCACCGGGTGATCGAGCTGGACAGCGCCGCACTCACCGACCGGACGCACCGGATGGCCGCGCTGCGTGCCAGGGACCTGCCGGGCGGCTTCGGCGACATGGACACCTCGCTGCTGCTCCTCTTCAAGGAGGTGCGCCGGCAGTCGACGGTGGCGCTGTCCGGCGAGTCGGCGGACGAGCTGTTCGGCGGCTACAGCTGGTTCCACGACCCGCAGGCGGTGAACGCGGACGACTTCCCCTGGGCGGCCTCGCTGACCAGGCTCGGCGGGACGGGCGCCGGTCCGCGCGAACAGCTGATCGACCGGGAGCTGCTCGGCAAGCTCGACCTCGCCGGCTACCGGCACGCCCGGTACCGGGAGGCGCTCGCCGAAGTCCCGCACCTGCCGGACGCCGACCCGTTCGAGCGACGGATGCGGGAGATCTCGTACCTGAACCTGACCCGCTTCGTCTGCATCCTGCTCGACCGCAAGGACCGGATGAGCATGGCCAACGGGCTGGAGGTGCGGGTGCCGTTCTGCGACCACCGGCTGGTGCAGTACGTCTTCAACACGCCGTGGTCGATGAAGCACTTCGACGGCCGGGAGAAGAGCCTGCTGCGCGCCGCCGTCCGGAACGTGCTGCCGGACGAGATCGCCGACCGGATGAAGAGCCCCTACCCGAGCGTGCAGGACCCGCACTACCCGGAGATGCTCCGCAGCGAACTGGCCGAGCTGACCTCCGACCGCGCCGCCCCGGTGCTCGAGCTGCTGGACCGGCGGGCACTGGCCGACGCGCTCGCACCGGACACCGATCCGCAGTCGGTCCGGCTGGCGGCCGATCTGGCGCTGGACCTGAACGCCTGGTTGACGGAGTACCAGGTGTCGCTCGAACTCTGACCGCCCGCCGGCGTTCACCCGGACGGCGTACGTCGCCCGCTGCGCCGTCCGGGTTCACGGCGAACCGCGCAGCGGGCCGGGTGACGGACCGGCGCCGGGCCGTGCGACAGGCCGTAGGACGGGCCGGGTGACGGGTCGTCCGGCGGTCCGGCGACCGGGGGCGGCCCGCGTCGTCGACCGGCCCGGACGTGCGATAGCGTCGCCGACACCTCCCGAATGGCGGTCGAAAACGCGGAATCCCACCCCCGTGCCGTCAGGATGGGGAGCGACCCGTCCGTCTCGATCCGCCGGGGGATCTCCGCCATGCATCCGCGAGCATTCGCGATTCTCACCGCCCTGCTGCTGGGGGTCCTGGGCCTGGGGTCGGTGGCCGTCACCGACTGGACGCCCGCCCCGGTCGCCGCGACGGCCGGGGAGAACACCGCGGACGGCACCGCCGGAACGGCGGGCGCCGCGCCCGCCGGCACCGCGCAGCCGGCCGTGAGCGCCACCCCGACCGGGGACCCGGCGGTGTGGACCCGCTCGACGCTGCGCAACAAGCTGATGGCCGAGATGGAGTCCACCGATCCCGGGGTCGCGCTGGCCGACCTGGACAGGATCACCAAGCAGCTGCCGTACACCGTCCGGTTCTGCCACCCGATCGCCCACGAGCTCGGGCACGCGGCCGTCAAGCGCTTCAACGCCGACTTCCAGAAGGTCATCTCCTTCCCGCACGAGACCTGCGCCGCGGGCTACCTGCACGGCGCCGTCGAGGAGATGCTGAACGCCTCCGCCCAGCCCGAGACGGACCTGCTCAAGCTCTGCGCGCCCAAGAACAGCGGCCCGTGCATCCACGGCGTCGGTCACGGCACCATGTTCGTCGCCAAGCAGGACGTGGCCAAGGCGCGGGACCTGTGCAACAAGTTCCCCACCGACCAGAACCGGATCCGCTGCTCGGAGGGCCTGTTCATGCAGCTCTTCGGCCCGGACGAGGAGGACGAGAAGGCGAAGGCGAACCTGCCGGCCGACAAGATCGCCCAGGACCCGCTCTACCCGTGCAAGGAGCAGCCCTCGCTGTTCCAGTCGGCCTGCTTCTTCTACGCGCCGACCTTCTACCTCTCCTCGCACGACTACCCGAACCACCCCGAGGTCTACGCCGAGGCGCTGAAGTGGTGCCTCAACGGCAAGGCGAGCGGCGGGTCGGTGGACTGCAGCCGGGGGGTGGGCTCGCGGACCATGAAGTACAACCTGGACCGCGAGGACTGGGCCGCCCAGCAGTGCGCCACCGCCGCCGACGGCTGGCAGCGCAAGGCCTGTGCCGAGGGCCTGGTCAGTTACTACACGGTCAACTACACGGACGGCGGTGCGGCCGGGCGGCTCTGCGCCAAGATCACCAGCCCGGAGATGCAGGGCTACTGCCGCTCCGCGGGCGGGCTATCCTCC
>NZ_JBHXKE010000373.1:0-6300 GCF_042722765.1 Kitasatospora sp. NPDC058406 | reverse complement strand
GATCGGTGGCCACCGCCCGTCCGCGTACCGGAGGTCAGATGATGGGGCGACTGTAGAACGGGCCGTAGTAGCTGCCGTACGCCTCGCGGTACCCGAGGTCGGCGTCCTCGTGCTTCTCCCGGTCGAACTCCGGGCCGTCCTTGATCTCGGCCTTCGTCCGGTCCACGTAGATCTTCTCGTCCTCCTGGTCGACCCGGACGATGGTGCCGACCGGCAGCAGGACGTGCTTGCCGAAGATCCACGGACCGGTGTCGACGACGAGGTATTCGGAGCCGGCCTCCGGGGAGTGCCGGTCGACCTTGCCGATCGCTCCGTCCGTCGCCTCCACGTGGAAGCCCACCAGGTCGGTGCCGGCGACGTGGCCGGAGGTCGAGCGGAACTCCCAGATGTCGATGCTGCTCATGTCGGTTCCCTTTCTCCCGGTGCCCGCCGAGCTGTTCCCGGCCGACGCGTTCTCGACCCTCGGCTGCCCCGGACCGCGGACCTCACACCTGCCGGCCGTGACGAACAGGTCGGCACCGTTCGAGGCGGCGCCGCTCAGGGCCGCACCGGACGGGACCGGCTCAGCAGACCGTGACCCCGATCAGACAGGTGTCGTCGTCGGTGTCGGAACTGCTGTACCGCAGGAGGTGGTCGAGCCGGCGTTCGAGCTCCGGCTGCCCGCCCGACTTCCCGGCGATGGACAGCAGGTCGTCGAGCGACTCCTCCAGGGAACGGTCCCGGCGTTCGATCAGGCCGTCGGTGTACATCATCAGGGTGTCCCCGGCGCGGAGCCGGATCTCGCCCTCCTCGTAGTCGGCCTGGTCGATGGCGCCCAGCAGGATCCCCGAGACGGTGGGGAGCTCGGTGGCCCGGCCGTCGCGCAGCAGGATGGGGGGCAGATGGCCCGCCCGGGCCCAGCGGAGGGTCCTGGTCCGGGGGTCGTACAGGGCGCAGACGGTCGTCGCGGTGACGTTGTCGGTCAGGTGGTGGGTCACCGTGTTGAGCCAGCCCAGCAGCTGGCCCGGGCCGGCGCCGGTGGCGGCCAGGCCGCGCAGGGCGTTGCGCAGGGCGACCATGCCGGTGGCGGCCTCGATGCCGTGCCCGGCGACGTCGCCCACGCACAGGAGGACCTGGCCGGTCGGCAGGTCCAGGGCGTCGTACCAGTCGCCGCCGACCAGGTGGTCCTTCTCGGCGGGCCGGTAGCGCACGCCCACCCGCAGGTCGTGCAGCTCCAGGGGGCCGCGGCTCGGCGGCATGATGGCGTGCTGCAACTGCAGGGCGAGCCGGTTGCGTTCGGCGGCCTGCTGCTCGGTGTGGGCGAGCTGGTCGCGGGTGGCGGCGAGCGCGACCTCGGTCCAGTGCTGGGCGGAGACGTCCTGGTAGGCGCCGCGCACGGTGGTGATGCGGGAGTCGGCGTCGAGGACGGGCTCGGCGACGACCCGGATGTGCCGGGCGATGCCGTCGGCCCGCTGGAGGCGGAAGGCGGTGGAGGCGGGGCGCCGGTGGTGCAGCAGGGTGCGCAGGAACCGGCCGATGGTGTGCTCGTCGTCGGGGTGCGCGTGGGCCGCCAGGTGGTCCAGCGGGATGGGGTCGGCGTGCGGCGGCAGGCCGTGGAGGTCGAACAGGGTCTCGTTCCAGGCGATCTCGCCGGTGTGCAGGTTCTCCTCGAACCCGCCGATGCGGCCGAGGCGCTGGGCGTGCTGCAGCAGGCTGGCGACGCGGGCGGCGCCGTCCTCGGTCCGCCAGATGACGACCGCGCCGGCCCCGCAGCGGGTGATGCTCACGCTGGCCCGGGTGGTGAGCGGGACGCCGTCGACCAGGGCGGAGAGGTTCATCCCCGGCGAGCGGAACGACTCGCCGGTCGCCAGGACGTACTCGATCTTCTCGAAGAGGCCGCCCGGTTCGGCGGCCAGCGGGTAGGCCTCCAGCAGTCGGGCGCCGAGGATGGCGCTGCGCGGGCGGCCGGCGAAGTCCTCGAAGCTCGGATTGAGGTGCTTGATGAGGTAGTCGGTCGTCCGGCCCGCCGCGTCGAGGTCCGGGTGCACGACCAGGCAGGGGTCGTGCAGGCCCTGGACGAGTTCCAGCAGGTCGGCCGTCTGCGGGTCGACGCCGTCGCCGTTCCCGGTGGCCGGGTGCGACTCCAGGGCGGTGGCACAGAGTTCGGCCAGGGCCTCGAACTGCCGTTGCAGCGACTGCGACGGCGCCGGCAGGTCGCCGCTCCAGCAGACCTCCAGGACGCCGGTGATCCGGCCGCCCGCCCCGGCGGGCACGGCCAGCCGGCCGCCGCCGAACTCCCGCTGTCCGATGGAGGGGAGCCCCGCCGCGGCGAGCGACTCGTAGGCCGCGGAGGCCCGTTCGGTCAGTGCGCGGCGCGCGGGAACGGGGACGCCCGGCGGGACGTGGCGCCAGCGCGCCGCCTCCTCGTCGGCGAATCCGGCGCTGCCCGCCAGCGTCAGGGACTGGTCGGAGTTGGCCGCCCAGATCGCCACCGCCTGCGCGCCGAGCGGCCGGAGCGCGTGCTCCAGCACCGACTGCGCCACGGCCTGGACGTCGGAGGCGCCCAGCATCCCCGTCTCGGCGCTGCGCAGCCGGACGCCGAGGGACGGCTCGCCCGCGGAGGCCATGAACTCGCGGGCGACGTCGGCGATCCGGTCGTGCGAGGCCTGGTTGACGAGGTCGGCCGCCAGGTCCAGGACGGACAGCGTGGAACGGTCGGCCAGGGTGTCGAGCTGGCGGCCGGCCTCGGCGGGGGAGACGCCCAGGCGCTCCACCAGGATCCCCTTGGCGAGTTCGACCAGCGCCCGGCCGTCCGCCTGGGCGTGGGCCCGGGTGAGTTCGCGGCGCAGCCGGTCGACGGTCGACGTCAGCCGGCCCACCGTGCTGCCGGCCGCCGGCAGGGACGTCCTGCCGGCGGGCCCGTCCACCGGTTCACGCGGCGACACGACGGAGGGCGGCACGGCGACCGCCCGCGCGACCTGGCCCGACGCCGCTGCCTGCCCGGGCTCCGCTGCCGCCCCGGACACCGCGGCCGGACCGCGCCCGGCCTGCGGGAGCGGCTGCTCTTCAGCGTCCCGGGGCTGTCGGGGGTCGTACATGGTGTCTCCTCCGCTGGCGTGGTCGTTCGGCGTCGCGGTGCGTCCCACCGGCACGGCGGGCGGCTACGGCCGCAGCCACCGCTCGACGCGGGCGATCAGGTCGAGCGCGTCGACCGGCTTGGTCACGTAGTCGGTGGCGCCGGAGGCGAGGCTCTTCTCCCGGTCTCCGACCATGGCCTTGGCGGTGACGGCGATGATCGGCAGGTCCGCGTGCTCGGGCATCGCCCGGATCGCGGCCGTTGCGGCGTAGCCGTCCATCTCCGGCATCATCACGTCCATCAGGATCAGGTCGATGCCGCGGTGCGCGGTGAGGGCCTCGATCGCCGCGCGTCCGTTCTCGGCCTGCAGCACCCGCATGCCGTGCAGCTCCAGGATCCCGGTCAGCGCGTAGAGGTTGCGGTCGTCGTCGTCGACGACCAGCACCGTCCGCCCCGCGAGGGAGCCGTCGACGTCCTGGGCGAGCGCGACGGCGGGATCCCCGCTCCGTACCAGCGGCAGCACGTCACCGGGCTGGTCCGCGCTCAGGTGCAGGGCGATGCGCTCGCGCAACTCGTCCAGGCTGGAGAGGAGTTCGAGCGGCTGCAGGGTGGCCCGCTGTTGCAGGAGACGCTCCTGCTCGGCGCCCAGCCGCCGGTTGTTGTGCGCGAGGACCGGCACGCCGTGCAGGGCGGCGTCCCGCGCCATCTCCTCCAGGAAGTCCAGGGCCGCGCCACCGGGCAGGTCGAGTTCCAGGACCACGCAGTGGCACGGGGTCGAGGCCAGTGTCGCCGCCGCCTCGTGGGCGCTCACCGTGGTGGTGACCTCCACGGTCGTGCGCGGGTCGCCGAGGCCGGAGGGGCCGGTGAGGTCGGCGACGGCGCTCTCCGCGACCAGTGACAGCAGGCCGCGCGGACGCTCCTCGATGACGAGCAGCCGCTTGGGCTGAACCGTCTCCGGCGGCGCGGCGGGTGCCGGGGTCTCGACCCGGTCCGCTGCGCCGGCGGCCTCGCCGGTACCGCTCTCCAGCGCCGTCCGCGAGTTCTGGGCGTTCAGTTCGACGAAGTCGGTCCGGGAGGCGGGCAGGTAGAGCGTGAAGGTGCTGCCCCGGCCGGGCACGCTGTCCGCGGTGATCGCACCTCCGAGGAGGAAGGCGATCTCGCGGCTGATCGACAGACCCAGCCCGGTGCCGCCGTACTTGCGGCTGGTGGTGCCGTCCGCCTGCTGGAAGGCCCCGAAGACGCTCTCCAGGTGCTGGGGTTCGATGCCGATCCCGGTGTCCACGACGTGGAAGGCGATCACCGGGCCGTCGTCGCGACGGGCGACCTCCGGTACGTGCGCGTGGTCCGCGACCTCGATCCGCAGTTCCACGCCGCCCTTCTCGGTGAACTTGACCGCGTTGGAGAGCAGGTTGCGCAGCACCTGGCGGAGCCGGTAGTCGTCGGTGAGCAGCTCCGCCGGCATCGTCGGCGCGGTCTCGACCGTGAACCGCAGGCTCTTCTGGCTCGTCAGCGGCCGGAAGGTGGCCTCGACGTAGTCGAGCAGCTTGCGCAGCGGGATCCGCTCGGGGGTGATGTCCATCTTCCCCGCCTCGACCTTGGAGAGGTCGAGGATGTCGTTGATCAGCTGGAGCAGGTCGGAGCCCGCGGAGTGGATGATGCCCGCGTACTCGACCTGCTTGGCCGTCAGGTTCCTGGTCGGGTTCTGGGCGAGCAACTGGGCGAGGATGAGCAGGCTGTTGAGCGGGGTGCGCAGCTCGTGGCTCATGTTGGCCAGGAACTCCGACTTGTAGCTGGAGGCCAGCGACAGCTGGTGCGCGCGGTCCTCCAGCTCCTGCCGGGCCTGTTCGATCTCCAGGTTCTTGGTCTCGATGTCCCGGTTCTGTGCGGCGAGGAGCGCGGCCTTCTCCTCCAGTTCCGCGTTGGAGGACTGCAGTTCCTCCTGACGGGCCTGGAGCTCCTCCGACCGGACCTGGAGTTCGGCGGTCAGCCGCTGGGACTCCCCGAGCAGTTCGTCGGTGCGGGAGTTGGCGACGATCGTGTTGACGTTGGCGCCGATGGTCTCCATCAGCTGGTCGAGGAAGGCGCGGTGCACCGAGGTGAAGTCGCGGACGGCGGCGAGCTCGATGACGCCCAGGACCTGGCCCTCGACCACGATGGGCAGCACGATCAGGGAGGCGGGCTCGGCCCGGCCCAGGCCGGAGGAGATGGTCACGTAGCCCGCGGGCAGGGAGTCGACGGCGATCGTGCGCCGGCTGCGCGCGGCCTGGCCGACGAAGGACTCGCCGAGCCTGAAGCGGGTGGGGGTCGAGCCGGCGGGGAAGGCGTAGGAGCCGATCAGGTTGAGGACGGTCGTGTCCCCGCTGTCCTCCGCGAGGTAGAAGGCGCCGTACTGGGCGGACACCAGGGGCGTCAGCTCGTCCATGATCAGTTCGGCGACGACGGCGAGGTCGCGGCGGCCCTGCATCAGGGCCGAGATCCGGGCCAGGTTGGACTTGAGCCAGTCCTGTTCGTCGTTGGCCCGGGTGGTCTCGCGGAGCGACTCCACCATGAAGTTGATGTTGTCCTTGAGGTCGGCGACCTCGCCGGAGGCGTCCACGGTGATCGAGCGGGTGAGGTCGCCCTCGGCGACGGCGCCGGTCACCTCGGCGATGGCGCGGACCTGCCGGGTCAGGTTGCCGGCCAGCTCGTTGACGTTCTCGGTGAGCCGCTTCCAGGTGCCGGAGACGCCCTCCACCTCGGCCTGGCCGCCGAGCCGGCCCTCGGAGCCGACCTCGCGGGCGACCCGGGTGACCTCGGCGGCGAAGGCGCTCAGCTGGTCGACCATCGTGTTGATGGTGGTCTTGAGCTCCAGGATCTCGCCGCGTGCGTCGACGTCGATCTTGCGTGTGAGGTCGCCCTGGGCGACGGCGGTGGTCACCTGGGCGATGTTGCGGACCTGGCTGGTGAGGTTGTGCGCCATGAAGTTGACGTTGTCGGTGAGGTCCTTCCACGTGCCGGCCACGTTCGGGACCCGTGCCTGCCCGCCGAGCGTCCCCTCGGTGCCGACCTCGCGGGCCACCCGGGTCACCTCGTCCGCGAAGGCCGAGAGCGTGTCGACCATCGTGTTGATGACGCCGGCGAGCGCCGCGACCTCGCCCTTGGCCTCCACGTTGATCTTCTGCGAGAGGTCGCCCTTGGCGACGGCGGTGGCCACCTGGGCGATGTCGCGGACCTGGCTGGTGAGGTTGCCGGCCAGCGCGTTGACC
>NZ_JBHXKE010000372.1:0-6446 GCF_042722765.1 Kitasatospora sp. NPDC058406 | reverse complement strand
GGGGTGTGGTGGCAGCTGTATTGGGGGTGGCGGCGGCGGCGGGCCGGGCACCACTTGTGTCAGCCGGCGTCCGGGGAGCCCGACTCCCGGACGACGGCGACGTCGCCCGCCCCGACGGTCAGGCGGCCCGTGATCGTCGTGTTCGAGAGGAGCTCGACCCCGCCGCACGCGACCTCGACCGTGTCGTCGGTGTGGTTGAGGACGAACAGCCAGCTGCGCCCGTCCTCCGCCGTGCGGCGGACGACCTCCACCCCGTCGCCGGCGCCCGGCGCCGTACTGCCCACGCCCGCCTCGTCCAGCGCGCCCGCGATCAGCGCCCGCAGCGAGGAGTCGTCGAAGCGGGTGGCGGCGTAGCGCGCGAGGCCGGCGCCCGCGCTGTGGCGCAGCAGGGCCGGCCCGCCCGCCGCGGGGCCGTCGGCGAACCGGGCGTCGACGACGGCGCCGTCCGTGCCGTCCGGGTGGACGGCCTCCGCCCAGATCCGCCCGGTCAGTCCGCTGTCGAGGGTCAGGGCGGCGCCTTCCCGCAACGGCAGGAACTCGTCGACGGTCAGCCCGAGCAGGTCCCGCAGGGCGCCCGGGTGGGGGCCGGGGTGGAGGCGGTCGTCGCGGTCGACGAGTCCGGAGAACGGACCGACCAGCAGGTGGCCGCCGCCGTGCACGTACGCGGTGAGCGCCCGGACCGTCCCGGGGGTGGCCAGGTAGTGGCTGGGGAGCAGCACGAGCCGGTACCGGGACAGCACGTCGGCGGAGACGTCGGAGGGGATCACGTCGCACACCACGCCCTGTTGCCAGACCGCGCGGTGCCATGCCTCGGCCTCTGTGGCGTACTCCAGGTCGACGCTCGGCCGGCCGCCCATTTCGAGGGCCCAGTAGTTCTCGTAGTCCCACAGCATCGCGACCTCGCCCGTCACCGTGGAGCCCGCGACCTCGCCGATCCTGCGGAGCACCGCGCCCAGCCGGACGACCTCCTGCCAGATCCGGGTGGACTCACCGCCCTGCGGGACCATCGCGGAGTGCCACTTCTCCACACCGGAGTCGGACTGGCGCCACTGGAAGAAGCAGGCCCCGTCCGAACCGCGGGCGATGTGCGCGAGGCTGTTGCGCAGCATCTCGCCGGGGCGCTTCGCGGTGTTCCGCGGTTGCCACTGGACGGCCGAGGTCGAGTGCTCCATCAGCAACCAGGGCCGGCCCGCGGCGATCCCCCGGGAGAGGTCGGCGCTGAAGGCGAGCCCGGTGTGGGCCTCGGGGTCGGAGGCGACCAGGTAGTGGTCGTTGGTGACGAGGTCGACCTCCGTTCCCCAGGCGCAGTAGTCGGCCCACTTGAACGACCCGGCCATGAAGTTGGTGGTCACCGGCCGTCCCGGTGAGTGGAGGTGGAGGATGTCGCGTTCCGTCCGGTAGCAGGCCAGCACCTCGTCGGAGGCGAAGCGGTAGTAGTCCAGTTGCTGGGCGGGGTTGGTGCGGCCCGGCGTGGCGCCGGGTATCCGGACCTGCGACCAGGCGCTGTAGCGCTGGCTCCAGAAGGCCGTTCCCCAGGCCCGGTTGAGGCCGTCGAGGTCGCCGTGGCGGGCGCGCAGCCAGCTGCGGAACGCCTCGGCGCTGGTGGGGCAGTGGCAGTGCGTGTTGTAGCCGCCGATCTCGTTGCCGACGTGCCACATCACCACGGCGGGGTGCTCGCCGTAGCGGCGGGCGAGCCGGTCGGCGACGACGCCGGCGCGTCGCCGGTAGTCCGGCGAGGACGGGCAGAACCCCTGGCGCGAGCCGTGGCCCAGGCTCCGGCCGAGGTGGTCGACGAACTGGGCGTCGGGGTACTCCTCGGAGAACCACGGAGGGGGCGAGGCCGAGGGGGTGGCGAGGTCGACCGACACACCGCCCTCGTGCAGGAGGGCGATCACCTCGTCCATCCCGGAGAAGTCGAAGCGGTCCTGGTCGGGCTCGATCCACGACCACGAGAAGATGCCGAGCGACACGAGGTTCACGCCGGCCCGCTGCATCAGCCGGATGTCCTCACGCCACACGTCCCGGTCCCACTGGTCCGGGTTGTAGTCACCGCCGAACGCGAGTCGGGGCACCGAGCCCCAGGATGCGGCTCCCGGCACGGCTGCGGGCCCGGTTGCCGGGTTCGGTGTCGATGAGGGGGAAAGCTGTGACACTCGTCACTCCCAGGAGAAGGTGTGCGGAACGGGGGTGGGCCGGCGGGGCGGGCGGTGCCGCCGCGGCCGGACCCCTACAGTCAACACACGAATGTGACCGGTATCAACGATCTGAGCGGACATCATGGCTGTTGTAGCTAATGTTGGCATAACCATTGACAGTAAAATTGATACCGGTAACATCCCACTGACCAAACTCCGTCACGGGCGGCCGGTCAGGCCTTGCGTCGACGCCGGAGTCCGCGTTCCATGGGCGGACGCGGATTCCCCTTCCGGTCCACTCCACCCCGGGCCGGTGCTCGGGGCCGAGGACCGCGTGCAACGGAGGTACGGCGCATGGTGACCCTGATCCAGCTGGAAGTACTCACGAAGGTGATCGAGTCCGGGGGCTTCTCCGGGGCGGCGAAGTCGCTGTTCACCAGCCAGCCGGCCGTGTCGAACCACATCCGCAACCTGGAGCGGTCCCTCGGCGCCCAGCTCGTCCACCGCACCAGCCAGGGCGCCCGCCCCACGCCGGCCGGGGAGATCGTGGTCGAGCACGCCCGGCGGATCTTCGGGATCATGGACGAACTGGAACTCGCCGTCGCCGAGCACCGGGGCCTGGGCGCCGGCCGGCTGGTGCTGGCGGGGACGACGACCCTGGGCACCTACCTCCTGCCGCTGCTGCTCTCCGAGTTCGCCCTGCGGGCCCCGAAGGTCTCCTGCCAGATCAGGGTGGGGAACGAGGAGACGGTCGAGTCGTGGCTGCTGCGGGGCGAGGTCGCGCTGGGGCTGTGCGCCGGCACGCCGCGGGACGAACAGCTCGTCGCCCAGGGCATGTTCGAGGAGGCCATGGTGCTGGTGGCGGAGCCGGGTTCACCCCTCATCGGCCGGGCCCTGACCCCCGCCGACCTGGCCGACCAGCGGTTCCTGATGCGCGAGGCGGGCTCCGCCACCCGTCGGCTCCAGGAGTCCGCGTTGCGGACGTGGGGGCTGGAGCGCGCCGAGCAGTGGGACATGTGGGGGACGGACACCCTGAAGCAGGCCGTCTCCCGGGGGCTCGGCCTGGCGGTCGTCTCCGAGCACGTCATCCGCCAGGAGACGGAGGCGGGGATGCTCGCGGCGCTGACCGTCGTGCCGGCCCCGCCCGTCCGGACGGTGTCCCTGGTACGGCGGGCCGACCGGGCGCTCACGCCGCCGGAGGAGGCGTTCGTGGCGCTGGTCGGAGCCGTCTCCGAGTGGCCCGGGTGACGGGCGGGACAGGTCGGGGCGGGCGGGGCCGGAGGGGTCGGCGGGGTGGTCGGGGCCGGGCGGGGCGTCAGTACCGGATGCAGGCGGAGCGCAGGTCGGTGTAGAAGTCCCACACGTCCGGGGAGCACTCCGGGGCGCCGAGCTGCGAGGCCTTCGCCCCCATGTGCGGCAGGTGGGAGTACGCGCCGACACCCGGGCGGTTGACGTGCAGCATGCCCGCCTGGAAGTCCTGGAGGGCCTGGAACATCAGGGACGGGTTCTGGGTGAAGACGGTGCCGGACATCCCGTACTTCACCGAGTTGGAGATGCGCATGGCGTCCTCGTAGCCGTCGCACTCGATGACGGACAGGACGGGGCCGAAGACCTCCTCCTGGGCGATCTCGCTGTCCCAGGCCACGTCGGTCAGGACCGTGGGCTCCATGAAGTAGCCGGGGGTGTCCAGGGCCGCTTCCTTGCCGCCGCAGGCCAGCGTGGCGCCGGCCTCGACGGCGGTGCGCACCGCGGTCAGACAGGCCTGCAGGCGCTCCTCGTTGACCACCGGCCCGATGTCCGCCCAGTCCTGGTCACCGCGCCCGATCCGCATGGCGGACACGCGCGGGACGAGGCGCTCCAGCAGCGCGTCGCGGACGGCGCGGTCCACGATGACGCGGCTGGTGGCGCTGCACCGCTGGCCGCTCTGGCCGAACGCGCCGTGGATGACGGCGTCCGCGGCCGCGTCGAGGTCGGCGTCGGCGAGCACGATGAGCGCGTTCTTGCCGCCCAGTTCGAGCTGGGCGCGCATCAGCCGGCCCGCGCCGGCCCGGTTGATGGCCTGTCCGACCGGCAGGGAGCCGGTGAAGGAGATGCCGGCGACGCGCGGGTCGGAGACCAGGGCCTCGCCGGGGTCGCGGTCGCCCTGGACGAGGTTGAGGACGCCGGCGGGCAGCCCGGCGTCGACGAACGCCTGCACCAGCAGCGCCGAGGTCCAGGGGGTCAGCGGCGAGGGCTTCAGGACGGCCGTGCAGCCGGCGATCAGGGCGGGCGCCACCTTCCACATCGGGATGGCGACCGGGAAGTTCCACGGGGTGATGAGTCCGACCACGCCGAGCGGGCGCCGGAACGTCATGGCGAGGGTGCGCGGCTCCTCGGCCGGGGTGGTGACGCCGTTGATGCGGCGGGCCTCGCCGATGGTGAAGTCCAGGATGGTCAGCGAGCGCGCCACCTCGCCCCGGCCCTCGGACAGGCGCTTGCCCTGCTCCCTGGTGATCGCCTCGGCGAACAGCTCGGAGCGCTCGGTGATCAGGGCGGCCGCGGCCTTGAGCAGCTTGGCGCGTTCGATCGGCCCGACCGCGTCCCAGTCCCGCTGGGCGGCGGCCGCCGCGGTGACGGCGGCGGTGGCGTCACCGGCTCCGGACTCCGTGAACTCGCCGATCACGTCGGAGGTGTCCGCCGGATTCAGGTTCGGTCGCACCTGCCCCGTGATCGAGGGCGACCAGCGGCCGGCGATGTGGTTGAGCAGGTGCTCGGGGTGCGGATTCGACATGGCGGACTCCGTGGCAGGAAGAGGGAGCAGGGAGGTGGCCCGTGCGGTCGGACGGGCGGCCGTGCGGTTGGACGCCGGGCCGACGGCCCTGATGAGGGGCCAGGGGCGTCGACCCGGCAGCGAGGGGGTGATCAGCCCATGTGGACGGCGATCCGGGGGGCTGCCCCGGTGCGGGCCGCGGCGACGGCCGCGTCGATGTCCGTGAGGGGGAAGGAGTCGGGGACGAGCCGGGCGAACCGGTCCTGCACCGGGGTGCGGACGAGGAAGTCGACGGACTCGGTGAGGTCCTCGACCGTGTAGTTGTGGCTGCCGACGACACGGGTGAGGTTGCGGACGAAGGTGTTGGGTTCGAAGGCCACCTGTGGGCCGGGGGACACGGAGCCGACGAGGGCCACGCGGCCGTCCAGCCCGACGAGGTCCAGGGCGGACTGGACGGCCGCGTGGCGGCCGGACAGTTCGAAGACGACGTCCGCGCCGAACTCCTTGACCGCTGTTTCCAGCGCGCCCGGGGAGCAGGCGACACCGGCCCCGAACTCCAGTGCAAGGTGCCGCCGGCCCGCGTCGACGTCGCAGGCGATGACGTTGCGGGCGCCGCGGTCGAGGGCGTAGGCGATGGCGGTGAGGCCGAGCATGCCGCAACCGATCACGAGCACGTTGTCGCCGGCGGTGAGTTCGGTGCGCCGGGCCGCGCACACGACGGTGGCGGTGGCGCAGTTCGCGGGTGCGGCGACCCCGGCGGGCAGCTCGTCGGGGACGGCGACCAGGCCGGTGCCCGCGACCAGGTGGCAGTGGGTGGCGAGACCGCCGTTGTACCGCCAGTGGTCGGTGATGGCCTCGTGGCCGTACTTGCGGACGCTCTCGCACTTCTGCGGGACGCCGCGGGTGCAGCGCCGACAGGTGCCGCAGGAGGTGCCGATCGTCCAGGTGACCCGCTGGCCGGGGGCGACGGGCCGGCCGTCGGCGAGGACGGGGGAGCCGCCGACGGCCTCGACGACGCCGACGGCTTCGTGCCCCAGGACGGTCGGCAGCGGGGTGGGCCGGTGGCCGGCGATGGTGTGCAGGTCGCTGCCGCACACGGTGGCCAGTTCGATGCGGACCAGGACCTCGCCGGGCAGGAGCCGGGGGAGGGGCTGCTGTTCCACGCTGAACCCCTTCTCGGGTCCGGACCAGACGGCCGCGGTCGGCGGGAGTGAGGCGCGGGGTACGGAGTTCACGGTGCTGGGGTGCGTCATGTCCGGTTCCGCCTAGCGTCGGATCGTGAGGGCGGTGAGCGCGCTGCACCCGCAGCACCCGGCCACGAAGAGGAAGATGAGACTGGTGTTGCCGGTGCTGTCCATCAGGCCGCCGATGAAGGGCTCTGCGGTCCCGGCGAAGAGGTAGGCGAAGCAGTTGACGGCGCCGACCGCGGTGCCGGCCATCCGCTTGCCGGCGATGTCGGGGCAGAGCGCCCAGAACGAGGACTGCGGGCCGTAGACGAAGAAGCCGGTGAGGAAGAGGACCACGATGCCGGTGGTGACGTTCAGCGGCGCGAGGTACATGGT
>NZ_JBHXKE010000371.1:0-6493 GCF_042722765.1 Kitasatospora sp. NPDC058406 | reverse complement strand
GGCCCGTAGTCCGCGACGGCCGCCCGCCGGTCACCGGCCCGCGCGGCGGTCTCCGCCGGGACGCCGAGGCCGGCCGGACCGCCCGAGGTCGCCGGTCCGCCCGACACCGCCGGGCGGACGGCCTCGCCGGGCTCCGCCCGGCCCACCGGAGTGCAGCGCTCCGCGGGCACCCCCCGGCCGGCCGGGAGCCGCGACGCCTCGACGGCCACGGCCGTCCCCAGCACGCCACCGGCAGGCGAGCCGACCCGCAGAGCAGGCACCAACACGCCCTCCGCCAACGGCATCGCGGGCGTGGGCGCCACGCCCCGGGCGGCCACGCCCCGGACGGCCACGCCCCGGACGGCCTCACCTGCCGGACGAACCGGCTCGCCGGCGCCCACCGCCCGGCGCTGCGCCGTCACGGCACCGGACTCCGCCGGAACGGCGGACACCACGGGCCGCTCCGCCGACCCGGCCGGGTACCCGCCCCAGGAGCCACCGACGACGGCACCCCCGGAGTCGGACGATCGCCCGCCCGCGCCGAGGCCCGGACCGGAGCTGGTCCGCTGGCCCTCCGAGGTCGCCGGGCCCACCTCCTCGGCGGCGGACGACGCGTCACGCCGGAGCTCGGCCACCGTCGAGGACAGCCGCAGGACGAAGTTCCGCTCGGCCGGGTCGCCGTTCGGCCAGTCGCAGTCCTTGCTGCGCAGGATCCTGCTCCGCAGGCCGCTCCGCGAGGTCTGCCACGGACCGGGCAGCACCCGGACGTTGGGCCGCCAGCCGACGCCGGGCACACAGTGCTCCAGCTCCAGCTCCCACTCCTCGGCCCGCACGTCGAGGGAGGCGCCGATCCGGCCCTCCAGCACGGAGGTGCCGTACGGGGTGCGCACCACCGCGCGCTGCTCGAAGGCGGCGTCCTTGTCGAGCACCGTGATCCGCAGCGGCCCGTTCATTCGCAGCATGGTCGCCCTCCCAGGGGTCGGAGATCGCGGGACCGTCCCGGCCCCGCACCCTGCTCGACGGTGCGCCTTCCGGCCGGGGTTCACCGGCCGGCCCTGGACCCCCTCGCGCGAACCGCCCGCGGCGGCACCCGGCTCCGCCCCGCCCGCGGACGGCGGCGCCGGGGCGCGGACCCGCGCGGGCCGTCCGCCCGTCCGGCCGCCGGTGAACCCGGGACCGCATGCGGGCCGTTGAGCTCAACACGAGCAGCCCTGCCCCACCCGCACCACCTCCACCGGCCCGCACCGGGCCCCACCCCTTGGGCCGACCGCCCTGCGCTCTCCCGTGGCGCGTGCCCGGACCTGCACGGACCTGCCCGGACCTGCACGGCCGATCCCGGCGGCCACCGGCCCGGCTTCCCCTTCAGGCAATCCGCGCCTCCCCATCGCGCACAGCTGCCGGCCGATCGGACCCGCGCACCGCCCTCGACGGGCAAGCGCCCCGCGTGCGCCCCCGCCGTCCGGCGCCTCCCCCACCCCGCCGGACGGTCCCCGGCCCGACCGGCTCCGCGAGCCGCCCCGCACACGCCGGACGGACGGCCCGGGATCGCCACGACCGCCGTCCACGCAGGGCGCCGCCGTTCCGCCCGTCCCGATCGCGCCGCGTCCGCGACCGCGTTTCCCTGATGGATCGTCAATGAACTTCAGGAGAACAACCGCCGACGCCTGCCCGACGCCCAGCTGACCGGCTCCCGTCAATCCCCCGAAAGGGCGGTCCCCAGGCGCTCCGTGGCCGAACGGCCACGGGCCGGAACCGTTCCCCGGGCGTGGCTAGACTGCGCCCCGCACAGGGACGGAGATCTCCGCCGACCGCTCTCACCTGGGAGGATCCGTTGTTCGTTCGACTGCTGGGTCCGGTGGAACTGCAGGCTGCGGACGGCCGCGCCGTCGAGCCCGCCGGCGCCAAACGGCGCGCCGCGCTGGCCCTGCTCGCGCTCGAACTCGGCCGCACCGTCCCGGTCGAGCGGTTCTTCGAACTGCTCTGGGGCGACGAACCGCCCGCCCGGGCCCGGGCCGCGCTCCAGGGCCACATCGCCGCGCTGCGCAAGCTGCTCGCCGGCTCGAAGCTCGTCCTGTCGACCCGCGCCCCCGGCTACCGGCTGGACGGCCCGGCCGAATCCGTGGACGCCCTGCTGTTCGAGCGGCTGGTCGCGCGGGCCACCGAGGTGGCCGTCCCGGACGGCGACGAGTCCGCCGCCGGACTGCTCCGCCGGGCCCTGGACCTCTGGCACGGCCCCGCGACCCTGGCCGACCTGCCCGAGACGGACCTGCGCGACGTGCTCGCCGACCGCCTCCGCCAGGTGCGGACCCGGGCCCTGGAGGCCTGGAGCGAACGGCTGCTCCGGCTCGGCCTCGGCCCCGACGCCGCACCGGAACTCGACCGCGCGCTCGAAGCCGACCCGTGGAACGAGCCCCTGGCCGCCCTGCTGGTGCTCTGCCTCCGTCAGGCCGGGCGGCCCTGCGACGCGCTGACCGTCTACCACCGCACGCGCCGCCGGCTGGCCGCGGAGCTCGGCGTCGGCCCCGGGCGCGCGCTGCGGTCGGCGGTGGCCGACATCCTCGCCGACGAGCCGGGGAGGCGCCCGCCCTCGACCGCCGTGCGCGTCACCGGTCGTCCCGAACGCACGGCCGGCGCCGCCGGAACAACCGGCACGACCGGCCGCGTCCGCCCCCGGGCGGCCGGGTCGGCCGGCCTCTCCGCCTGCGCGGTCCCGCCCGCACGGCAGCCGGCCGCGGTCCCGTTCCCGGCCCGCACGCCCGCCGTCCGGCCGCCGACCCCGCTCCGCCCCACCGCCAACCCCGGCCCCACCGCCAACCCCAACCCCGGCCCGGGCCCCGGCCCCGGCCCGGACCAACTCCCGCGCCGGATATCGGGTTTCGTCGGCCGGTCGACCGAACGCCGCTGGCTGGAGGCCGAGTGCGGAGGCGAACGCCCCGGCGGCGGCCTCGCCGTCCTGGTGGGCCCGGCCGGCACCGGCAAGACGGCCACCGCGGTGCAGTGGGCGCACGACGCGACCGCCGCCTTCCCGGACGGGCGGCTCTTCGCCGACCTGAACGGCTTCGGCCCGGGCCCGCGCGCCGAACCGACCGCCGTCCTCGGCCGGTTCCTGCGCGCGCTGGGCGTCCCCGAGGGCTCGCTGCCGGAGGATCCGGCCGCCCGCGCCGCGCTCTACCGGTCGCTGACGCACGGCCGCCGGCTGCTGGTCGTCCTGGACAACGTCCGCGACGCGCAGGACGTCACCGAGCTGCTCCCGACCGGCCCGGCGTGCGCGACGGTCGTCACCAGCCGCAGCTCGCTGGAGGACCTCGTGGTGACCGAGGGCGCCGCCCTGCTGCGCCTCGGCGCCCTGCCCGCCGAGGACGCGCGGCGCCTGCTGGAGCGCCTGATCGGACCCGCCCGGGTGGCCGCCGAGCCGGAGGCCGCCGGCCGGCTGGCCGAGCTCTGCGACCGACTGCCGCTCGCCCTGCGGATCGCCGGTGCCCGGCTGGCCGCCCGGCCCGGCTGGGCGATCGCCGACCTGCTGCCCGAACTCGCCGACGAGAGCACCCG
Organism: Kitasatospora sp. NPDC058406; assembly: GCF_042722765.1. NCBI lineage: Bacteria > Bacillati > Actinomycetota > Actinomycetes > Kitasatosporales > Streptomycetaceae > Kitasatospora > Kitasatospora sp. NPDC058406. The sequence continues at coordinate 2,965 of NZ_JBHXKE010000371.1, read as the reverse complement.
GCTGCGTGCCCTGGACACCCGGGGCACGGCCAGCGTCCGGACCGCGCTCGATCTGACGCTGCGCCACCTTCCCGCGCCCGCCGCACGTCTGCTGGCCCTGCTCGCCGTCCACCCGGGGCCCGAGACGGACGCCCACGCCGCCGCCGCCCTGCTCCGCACCGGCGCCGCCGAGGCCCGCCTCGCGCTCGGCGCGCTCGCCGCGCACCACCTGCTCACCGAGACCGCCCCCGGCCGCTACGGCCGCCACGACCTGGTCCGGCTGTACGGGGCCGAACTCCTCGACGAGCGGCCCGCGTCCGAGCGCGCCGCCGCGACCGCGGCCCTGACCGACCACTACCTCGCGGTGGTGGCCCGCAGCTCCGCACTGCTCCAGCCCGGTCCCGCCCACGCCACCCACCGCCCCGCGCCCGCCGTCGCCCCGCCGTTCGGCGCCGACCCCGCCGGGTGGCCGCACCTGCCCACCGTGCCCGCCACGCTCGACTGGTTCCAGGCCGCGGAACCCACCGTCCGCGGCCTGGTCACCGCGGCCTCCGAACGCGGCGACCACCGCCGCTCCTGGCAGCTGGCCTACCGCGCCGACTGCCTCTACTACGGCGCCGGCCGCCGCACGGACCGGCTGACCTGCCTCCGGGTCGGGCTCGCCGCCGCCGCCCGCACCGGCGACCCGGCCGCCGTCGCCTCCATGGAGGCGGTCACGGCCCGGGCGCTCGGCGGCAGCGGCCGCACCGCGGAGGCCCACCGGCTGGCCCGCCGCGCGGTCGACCGCACCGTCGGGTCCGGCGACACCGTCCGGGTGCAGGCCCTCACCGTCCTGGCCACGGCCACCGCGGCCGACGGGCGACCGGCGGAGGCCGTACGCCTGGGCGAGCAGGCGATCGCGCTGGCCGAGCGGCACGGCCTGGCCGAGCACGCGCCGTACGCGCTGAGCAACACCGCCGGGCTGTACGGCCTCGCCGGCGAACCCGGGCGGGCGCTGCACCGGGCCCGGGACGCCCGCGCGCTGCTCGCCGACCACCCGCTGGCCGTCTTCCACCTGTCGGCGATGATCAACGAGGCGCACGCCCTCCAACTCCTCGACCGCCGCACGGCGGCGGAGGAGGTCTGGCAGCAGACCCTGGAACGCTGCCGGGTCGCGGGCACCGTCCACCTGCACGCGGTGGCCGAACGCCACTACGCGGACTTCCTGCTGGCGGGCGGCCGCGCCCCGGAGGCCGTCCGCACCCTGCACTCGGCCCGCCGGCTGTACGGGCGGCTCGGCGACACCACGGTGGTGCACGAGCTGGAGGTGCGGTTGGCCGCGCTAGAGCCTGTCTGAGGACCTGCCGGTGCCCGGGGCCGGGCCGCCGGCCGGGCGCGGGGCCGGACCCGGGCCGTCACCGTCCGCCCGGCCCCGGACCAGATCCGCCGTCAGCATCGTCACGCCGTCCTCGCCGAAGCGGTGCAGCAGGAGCGCGACCCACTCCACCGCCTCGGCCCGCTCCAACGGCGTCCACCCGGACGCCGAGGGGTGCTCGTCCACCACCAGGGCCTCGGCGACCATCCACAGTCCGTCCGGGGCCCTCGTCCGCGGTTCGTCCTCCAGCCCCGCCACGGCCAGCCGCCAGGCGGCCTCGACCACCTCCGCCCCGGTGGCCGGGGGCACCGCCCACCCACCGGCGGCGAGGTCGCCGTCGTCGCCGGGGAGCGCGTCGTCGTTCCCCGCGCGCTCCCCCCTGTCGGCCGGGTCCTCCGCCGCGAGCCACCTCGCCAGGAGCTCCCGGATCCCCGTCTCACCCGCCGCTTCCGCCATGGCGGCCAGCTTGCCAGCACTGCGGCCCGTGGTCATCACTGTCACGTGGACGAGTACGGCTGCCGCCCCGCGCGGCGTTCATTTCCCCCGCCGACGGGTTGCGGCGGCCCGCCCCGCTCGTTATCCGGTCATGAGCTACGACTACCTGCCTTCACCCCGGTCCAAGGACGGAACGTTTCTGTTCGACGCCCCGATCTTCGCCCGACTCGCGCGCCTCTGGCTGGATGCCGGGCGGACCGTCCCGGGCCGCCCCGACCAGGAGTGGCAGCACCTGGTCGAGCCGCCCAGGTTCCGTCCCCTCGCCGAGCCCGCCCCGCCCCCGCCGCCCGTCCGGCCCGACGACCCCGCTCCCCCGACCGCACCGGCCGACCGCCGGCCGTTCTGAACCCGGCGGCCGGGCCTGCGGTGCTACGCGCCGACCTGCCCGTCGATCGCCTCGCGCAGGAAGTCGGCGTGCCCGTTGTGCCGGGCGTACTCGTGGATCAGGTGCAGCATCACGAACCGCAGCGAGACCTCCTTCTCCCAGCGCACCTGGTAACCCGTGACGTCCAGCGAGGCGGCCTCCCGCTCGATCCGCCGGGAGTGCGCCACCTCCGACTCCCAGGCCGCGAACGCCTCGGCGCGGTCGGCCCCGGCCGCGTCGTACGCGGCCTGGAAGTCCCACTCCGTCGACCAGCGCAGCGGAACGTCCTCCCCGTCGATCACCCGCCGGAACCAGGTCCGCTCCACCTCCGCCAGGTGCCGCACCAGCCCGAGCAGCGTCAGCGTCGACGGCGGGCTCGACCGCGACCGCAGCTGCTCGTCCGTCAGCCCGGCGCACTTCATCGCCAGCGTCCCGCGGTGGAAGTCCAGGTACGCGCGCAGCGTCTCCCGCTCTCCCCCGGTCAGCGGCGGCGCCACCCGCCCGTCGTCCGTGCCCGTCCCGCTCACAGGTCCTCCTCGATCGTCGAAAGTCGGACGGTGCCGATCGGCGCGGCCCGGTCCCCGGCGTCGCCCGCCCTGCCCGTCTCCGTCCGGTGCCGAACGGCCCCCGCACAGCCTCTCAGCCCGCGACGTCGACGCCGAAGCTCCGCGCGAGCTCCTCCAGTCCGTGGTCGAAGCCCTGCCCGACGACCCGGAACCGCCAGGCCCCGCCCCGCCGGTAGACCTCGCCGAGCAGGAGCGTCCGCTCGGTGG
>NZ_JBHXKE010000370.1:0-6502 GCF_042722765.1 Kitasatospora sp. NPDC058406 | reverse complement strand
CCGCCGAGCCGCCCGCCGTGGCGGCCGCGGTGCCGGCGGCCGAACCGCCGACCACCGCCGCCCCGCCCACGGCGGCCGCGGCGGCACTGAACCCGCCCACACCGATCCAGACCAGCACGCCGCCGGGCAGCAGCGCCCGCAGTCCGTGGTTGATCTCGGACAGCTCCAGGCATGCGGCCGTGCACCGGTCGCACTCCTTGAGGTGTCGGCCGACCTCCGCGGAGGCCCGCTTGCGCAGCGAGCCCCGTGCGTAGGCGCCGAGCCGGTTGGCGTACGCCTCGCAGTCCCGCTCCTGGCTGCCCGAGACGTGCGCCTGGAGGAAGGCGGCGGCCAGCCGGTCGCGGGCCCGGTGGGCCTGGACGGCGGTCGCGTTGGCGGTCTTGCCGAGCATCACCGCGACGGTCTTGGGGGACTCCCGCTCGACCTCGGTGTGCCAGAGCACCACCCGGTCGTCCTCGGGAAGTTCGGCGTAGGCCTGCATCACCATGCGCTGGTCGGCCAGCGCCATCGCCCAGGCGTCGGCGCCGGGGTCGGCCAGGTCGAGGTCGACGACGGCCGCCGAGGTCTGCGCGAACACGCTGAAATCGTCGACGAGTTGCTCGCGCCGCTCGCTGCGGGTCCAGGCTGCGGCGACGTTCCGCACGGCGGTCAGCAGATAGGCGCGGACGGCGAACTCCGGCCCCTTGCCCGCTCGCAGGGCCTGAAGCGTCCGGGCGAACACCTCGCCGGCCAGGTCCTCGGCGGTGAAGCTGTCCCGGCAGCAGGTCCGGGCGTAACGGCGCACCGAGTCGACATGCCGGCGGTAGATCTCCTCGTACGCGGTGTCGTCGCCGGCCCGGACCATGGCGGTCAACTCGGCGTCGGAAGCGGGACGTTCGCCGTCCACGGGGTCGGCGGGCGCGGGCACGGTGGGGCGCGCCGGGGTGCCGGGGCCGACGAAGGCCCCGGGGGTGACGCTGCCCAGCCCGGCCGGGGCCTGACCGGGTACGCGGCCCTGCGGGAGGGCGGCGGCGGAGGCGGAGAGCGTCTCGCGGCTGGGCATCCCGGCCTGGTCCGGCACCTGTGCGGACTGCAACGGGCCGGGCGGCGTCTGTTCCGGCTGCAGCTGCCCCGACGGTCCGGCGCCCGGGGTGGCGGGACCGGCGGCCGGGCCGTCAGGGCCCAGGTCGGGCCCGCTCGCGGCGGAACGGCCGAAGTCGAGGCCGTAGCCGTAGTCGTTCTGTTCCTCGGCGCTCACAACGGACCCCAGATTCCACGACAGCCCCCGTAGTGTGGCAGGGCGCGCGGGAGTGCGTGGGCGCACGATTCCCCGTTGCACGGCGCCGAGTGCGCGCGAACGGCGCGCATCGGGACATTGGCTCCAACCACGGGCAAAGGATGGCATAGCGCAGAGTTGGGCGGTAGCCGGACCGGCGGTGACCCACTCTTCCGTGGGGCCGTCGCGGATGTGTTCGCCCTGCTCCCGTCACCCGGGGCGACGGCGGCCGCACCCGGCGCGCGACCAGGTCCGCGCGCCGCCCGAATCTCCAACCTCCTTGCCCGGGGCGGACGGAGAGCGCCCGACCCGGGTGATGATCAGCGTGCCCGTAGACCGTCCAGCAGGATCTGCAGCAACCGGTCGGCCGGCCCTTCGCCGGGTTGACCGTCCGTCTGCCGACCACTCGGCGACTGGGTCGCCTCCCCGAGCGGGCCGACCCCGGAGACCGCCGACGACACCGGGGCGGCACCGGACACCGGCCCCCCTGCCGGAGCCGGCAGCGCCGCCGGTCCGCTGCGCGCGGCGTGCACCGGTACCGACGCGGTCAGCACCAGCACCACGTCCGCGACGGTCACCCCGGGCCGCAGCTCGCCGGCCGCACCCGCACGCGCCACGAGCGCGGCGAGCAGCTGCAGCAGCAGCCGCGGATCGGCGTCGGCGACCAGTACGCCGGCCTCGCCCTCGACCGTCTGCGGCCCCCCGGCGTGCGTTCCGCTTCCGTACGGCCCGCCTCCGTACGTCCCGCCCGCGTGCGCGCCGTGCGCGCCGGGGAGCGGCTCGTACCGGGCGGAACCGAACGCCGTGTTCAGCCCCACCACGTCGGGCGAGCGCTGCTCGGGCACCCGGCCCAGCTCCTCCGCGTACCGGAACGCCTCCGGCGGCAGCAGCCGCCCGGCCCCGGTGGACACGGCCCGGGCCAGGTACCCGGCCAGCGACTCCCACGCGCCGCCGCCGCCGTAGAGCGACTCGCGCGCCTGGGCCGTCAACCAGGCGACCTCCTCGGCGGCGATCCGCTGGACCAGCACCTCCTTGCTCGGGAAGCGCCGGTACACCGTGCCGACGCCGACCCCGGCCCGGCGCGCGACCTCCTCCATCGGCGCGCCGTATCCGAACTCGCCGAACACCTCGCGGGCCGCACGCAGCACGCTCTCCAGATTCCGCCGGGCGTCCACCCTCAGGCGTGCGCCCGGCAGCGGCCCGCCGGCCGGCACCGGTTCACCCCGGTACGGGGCCGCCGAATACACCGCCCCGGGCTGTGCAGGTGGTTCGGCGGGGCCTCGTTGCTCCGGCACCACGCCTTGGCCGGGGTGCGCCGCACCCGCTCGCCCCAACAGTCGCTCCTGCTCCATCATCCCAACTCTCCCCCGCAGGCGTCCGATCCCGGACCCTGTCGTCGCCCGCCCCTGCACCCCCCGGTGCAGCTCCGCCTGAAAGAAATGACCGATGCCCCATCGCTAGTGCCGCTGGTACCGCCCGGCCGCGGGTGCGGCCACGCGCAGACCACCCGGGCCCGTTCCGGCGGGTACCGCCGAACGTTCCGGGTACGACCGGCCCGGTGTGGCGGCGCCCGTCCGGGGCCTCGCCCGGGAACTACCCTTCCCCGGATCACGGTCCCGCAGTCGGGTTCTCCCGCCAACACTAGAACTGGCCGTAATGACCGATCCACGGTGCGTCGCCACCAGTTGACATGGCGGTGGCCGCTCCGCCACACAATCCGACCATAGTTCACGGCAGTTCGAGGCCGAAAGTGCGTCAGAAACTCGCCCAGGCAGCACATTCGTCCCCACGAGTCGCCTCACGCCCCATCCGTCACAGCACAGGCGGTGGACAAGAGCGGCCCGGCGGTCCTTTATTGGTGGGCGTGATGGGGGCATGCCCGGTCGAAGGCGGGCTGCCGGCCCCATCGACAGGAGGTGCGCCATCAGGATCCTGATCGTCGGCGGCGGGTGCGCGGGGATGTCCACCGCCCTGCACCTCCAGCGCGGCCTGCGCGAGCGGCTCCGCCGCGGCGAGGACGAACTGACCCTGGTCGAGCCCCAGGGCTATCTCACCTACCACCCGCTGCTCGCCGAGGTCGCCGCCGGCTCGATCGACCCCCGGCACGTGGTCGTCCCGCTCCGCCGCGAGCTGCCGGACTGCCGGGTGCTCACCGCCCGGATCACCCGGATCGAGCACGCGACCCGCCGGGCCTGGGCCGATGCCGCCGCCAAGGGCGAGCCGCCCGCACCGGTCGAGCTCGACTACGACGTCCTGATCCTGGCCCCGGGCTCGGTCTCCCGCACCGCTGCCGTCCCCGGGCTGGCCGAACACGGCCGCGGCTTCTCCACCGTCGGCGAGGCCGTCGGCCTGCGCAACCACGTCCTGGAGCAGCTCGACCTGGCCTCCACCACCCGCGACCCGGCCCTCCGCCAGGCCGCGCTCACCTTCGTCTTCGTCGGCGCCGGGTACGCGGGCGTCGGCGCGCTCGCCGAGCTGGAGGACATGGCCCGGTACGCGATCCGCGGGCACCACAACATCAGCCCCGGCGACCTCCGCTGGGTGCTGGTCGAGTCCACCGACCGGATCCTCACGGAGGAGTCGCCGGAGCTCGCCGCCCACACCCTCGCCCAGTTGCGCGAGCGCAGCGTGGACGTCCGGCTGCGCACCACCCTGGAGTCCGCGGCCGACCGGGTCATGGCGCTCTCGGACGGCAGCCGCTTCGCCGCCCGCACCCTGGTCTGGACGGCCGGCGTCCGCCCCGCCCCGCTGCTGCGCGAGACCGACCTGCCACTGGACACCACGGGCCGGGTCCGCTGCCTGCCCACCCTCCAGGTGCTCGCACCGGACGGGCGGGCGCTGCCCGGGGCGTGGGCCGCCGGGGACTGCGCCGCCGTGCCCGACCCGCACGCGGACGGCGCGCCGTGCGCTCCCAACGCCCAGCACGCCTTCGCCCAGGCCGAACTGCTGGCCGCCAACGTGCTCGCCTCACTGGTCGGGGGGCCGCACGGCGCGGGCATCGTCGCGTACCGGCCGGGCGCACCCGCCTGTTCCACCTCCTTGGGCCTCGGGCGGGCCGTCGCCCACACGCGGCGCGGCGGACGGCTCACCGGGCGGCGGGCCTGGTGGCTGCACCGGGCCCGGCACCTGCGACGGCTGCCGAGCGGGGACCGCCGGGTGCGGGTGCTGATGGACTGGGCGCTGGCCGGCCTCTTCTCCCGCGAGGTGGTCTCGCTCGGAAAGCCCGAGCAGCCGGAGTTCGCCGACGACCGGCCCACGTGAGGCGCCGTCCGCGACCCCCCGGGGGCCCGCGGACGCGTCACCGGGGCCCGGGAGAGTCCCGCCGTCACCGATCCGACGACCGCGCCGGGCGCGGGCGACTTCCGGAATCGGGTCTCCGCCTGACAGGATCTGCCCGACCGAGTCATTACCCGGTGTGCTGATGCGCATACAAAAAGTGATGATATGTCTGGAACCCGAGGAAGCGGCCGTCGTTTGAACCTCATGCGCTGGAGCGCCCGGCTCACCGGAGTCCCGCGGCGTGCCGCCCCGTCGGCCGGGGACGGCACCGACCAGGGCCCGCCGTCCGGCGACGGCGTCGTGGTGCCCAGCCCCCGAGACCCCACCAGCCCCACCGGCCATTCCGGACTCCTGGACGTACTCGACCCGACCGGCGTGTTCGACCCGCACCGGCCCCAGGACCTCCGCGAGGTCCTCAACCGCATCCCCGCGCCGGTCGCCGTCACCTACGGACCGCTCCACCAGCTCGGCTACGCCAACCGCGCGTACCGCGAGCTCTTCGGCGAACGGTCCACCGGCCTGCCCGCCTGCGACGCCCTGCCCGAACTCGGTACCCTCGGGGTCCTGCCCCTGATGGACCAGGTCATCCGCGGCGGCAGCCCGCGCAGCGTCAAGGCCCGCTGCATCCTCGGACTCACCGGCAACCGCTACTACAACGTCTCCTGCGTCCCGCTCAGCCGCGACGCGGGCCACGGCGAGCCGGGCGCGGCCGACGACCGGACCGCCGGCGTCCTGATCTTCGCCGCCGAGGTCACCGACCAGGTGCTCGCCGCCGCCCGACTCCGCGAGTCCGAGCGCCGCCAGCGCGAGGCCGCCGTCACGCTCCAGCGCAGCCTCCTCCCGCAGAAGCTCGACCAGCCCGCCGACCTCCGGGTGGCCGCCACCTACCAGCCCGGCGGCGCCGAGGCCGCGGTCGGCGGCGACTGGTACGACGTCATCGCCATCGACGGCGGCCGCACCGCCCTGGTCATCGGCGACGTGATGGGCCGCGGCCTGCGCGCCGCCGCCGTCATGGGCCAGCTCCGCACGGCCGTCCGCGCCTACGCGCGCCTCGACCTCCCGCCGCACAAGGTGATGAGTCTGCTGGACGGCCTCGCGATGGAGATCGACGCCAACCAGATCGCCACCTGCACCTATGCCGTCTGGGATCCGCAGCGGCACACCCTCGGCTACGCCTCGGCCGGTCACCTCCCGATGCTCCTGCGCTGCCCCGACGGCACCGTCCTGCGGAGCGAGGAGCAGAACGGACCGCCGCTGGGCACCGGCGGCGGTGTCCACCTCTCCCACACCCTCCGCCTTCTCCCCGGCACCACCGGCGTCCTCTACACGGACGGCCTGGTCGAGCGTCGGGACGAGGACATCGACCAGGGCCTCGACCTTCTCGCCCACACCCTGGCCGGCGCGGTCGGCGCCCCGGACGTGGTCTGTGCCCGTCTGCTCCGCGCCATGGGGGTCACCTCCGACCACGACGACGACGTCGCCGTCCTCGCCTTCCAGCTGCCGACGGAGGAGGAGTCACCCGCCCGGAAGCCGGCACTTGACTCCGTCTCCCACGAGGTCTAATGTTCTCCGAGTTGCCTGGCAGGGAGCACCGGACACGCATCTGCGCGGACGGTCCCGGGGCGGCCAATCCTCTGAAACACCACCTCTTCCTGTATTCGGGCCGAGGCGTGTCGTCCTTTTTTCGATACGTTCCGGCCAGGGTCTAATTGGCGTGCTCACTTTCGGGGATTGCGGTCGGATTCGCTTTTCGGAGCGGGGGTCGGCTACAGTTCAGAACGTCGGACGGGGCGTCAAGCCGCAGAAGACACCAGCGAGTTGGACGAACGAAGCGCCGGAAGCGGAGCGGAAAGCGTCTGGTAGGCTGGAAGCGCGAAAGCGAGTCAGGTGAGTGAAACTCCGGAAAACGGAGCGGAAAACGTCTGGTAAGCTGGAAACACGAAAGAACGAAGCGCCCGGAGGGCCGGT
>NZ_JBHXKE010000369.1:0-6520 GCF_042722765.1 Kitasatospora sp. NPDC058406 | reverse complement strand
GCCGGGAGGGTTGCGGGGGGACGGGCGGGAGGGGTCAGCCCTCCTGCTGCGGGTGGTGGGCCGGGATCGGCGGGAGCTCCCCGGTGATCTCGTAGACGCTCAGCATGTCGATCCGGCGGGTGTGCCGCTCGTCGCCGCTGTACGGGGTGCCGAGGAAGACCTCGACGAACCGGGTGGCCTCCTCCTGGGTGTGCATACGGCCACCGATGGAGATCACGTTGGCGTTGTTGTGCTCGCGGCCGAGAGCGGCGGTCTGCTCGCTCCAGGCCAGCGCCGCACGGACGCCCTTGACCTTGTTGGCGGCGATCGCCTCACCGTTGCCCGAGCCGCCGATCACGATGCCCAGCGCCTCCTTGTCGGAGGCCGTGCGCTCGGCGGCGCGCAGGCAGAACGGCGGGTAGTCGTCAAGGGCGTCGTAGATGTGCGGCCCGCAGTCGACCGGCTCGTGGCCGGCCTCCTTCAGCCACTCCACGAGGTGGTTCTTGAGTTCGTATCCGGCATGGTCGGAGCCCAGGTACACGCGCATGCCCATGAGTGTGGCATGCGGGTGGACCCGGGCTCCGCAGGGGGCCGGACGAGCCGGACGGAACCGGCAGGTCGGTTCCCGGTGGCGGTCGGTTCCCCGCCGGCGACGCGGTCGCCGACCGGCGTCCCGGTTCCCCTACCGGCGGCCGAGCAGCTTCCAGGCCAGCGGGAGGGCGCCGGCCGCCAGCGCGGCCTTCAGGGCGTCCCCGACCAGGTAGGGGTAGAGGCCGAGCTCGGCGGCGCGGCCCAGCGACACGTCCAGTGCGAAGGCCAGGTACGGGACGCCGACGGCGTAGATCGCGAGGCTGCCGAGGACCATCGCCGCCGCGGTGCGCAGCGGGGAGCGGTCGGCGCCGCGGCGGGCCAGCGCGCCGACGAGGCCCGCGGCCAGCACGAAGCCGATCGGGTAGCCGAGCGAGGGGATCGACCAGCCGGAGGCGGTCTGCGCGAACCACGGCAGGCCCGCCATGCCGGCGAGCAGGTAGAGGGCGAGCGAGGCGATGCCGCGCCGGGCCCCGAGCGCGGTGCCGACCAGCAGGGCGGCGAAGGTCTGGCCGGTGACCGGCACGGGGGAGCCTGCGACGTTCACCGACAGCTGGGCGGCCAGTCCGGTGAGCGCGGCGCCGCCGGCCACCAGGGCCAGGTCGCGCGCCTGGGTGCCGAGCCGGGTGCCCGCGGCGGGCAGCAGATCGGCGAGGACGGCACGGTTCAGGGTGGGGGTACCGGCGGTCGGGGTGCTGGCGGTGGCCATCGGGCTTGTCTCCTCGGTTCGTCCGTTCAGGTGAGTGAACACCTGTGAACCTACGCGTCGATCACGCCGGGCACCGTCAGGGATCCGGACAAAGCCCCGGCCACCCGCCTTGTCGGGTCCGGCCTCCGGGAGCGACGGAACGTGACGGACGGCGAAGGTCTGCGTCACGATCCGGTCCGCATACTGGTCCGGATCGGGGCATCCTTGGCATGGACAGCCTTGTCACCGGATATTGGGCAACTCGCACCGCATGTCGAACAGTCTGGATCCCTTCCCCATGGCCCGTACCTCCGCGCCCCCGGCGCCCGGGACCACGCCCGCTCCCCCGGCCGGCGGCCAGCAGCTCTCCCACGGGCTCAAGCAGCGCCACCTCTCGATGATCGCGCTCGGCGGGGTCATCGGCGCCGGCCTCTTCGTCGGCTCCGGCGCGGGAATCGCGGCGGCCGGGCCGGCGATCATCCTGGCCTTCGTCCTCTCCGGCCTGCTGGTCATGCTGATCATGCGGATGCTCGGCGAGATGTCGGCCGCCCGCCCGGCCTCCGGCTCCTTCTCGGTGCACGCCGAGAAGGAGATCGGCCCCTGGGCCGGGATCACCGCCGGCTGGATGTACTGGGTGATGCTCTGCTGCGGCGTCGCCGCCGAGGCCACCGCCGCCGGGCGCATCGTCAACGGCTGGATCCCCGGTGTCTCCGCCTGGGTCTGGGTCGCCCTGTTCATGGTCTTCTTCTGCGCCAGCAACCTCACCGCGGTGAAGAACTTCGGCGAGTTCGAGTTCTGGTTCGCCGCCGTCAAGGTCGCCGCGATCCTCGCCTTCCTGGTGCTCGGCGGGCTCGGCATCGCCGGTGTGCTCGGCCCCGGCGCCCCCGGCACCGCCAACCTCACCGGCCAGGGCGGCTTCCTGCCCAACGGGATCGACGGCCTGATCGTCGGCCTGCTCGCCTCCGTCTTCGCCTACGGCGGTCTGGAGACCGTCACCATCGCGGCGGCCGAGTCCGAGGCCCCCCGGAAGAACGTCGCCAACGCGGTGCGCACCGCGGTCTGGCGGATCGCGATCTTCTACATCGGCTCGATGGCGCTGGTCGTGACCCTGGTCTCGTGGAAGGACCCGTCGGTCGTCGAGAACGGCCCCTACGTCACCGTGCTGCAACACCTGAGCGTGCCCGGCGCCGGGACGATCATGGAGATCGTGGTGCTGATCGCCCTGCTCTCCGCGATGAACGCCAACATCTACGGCTCCTCCCGGATGGCCTACTCGCTGGTCGCCCGCGGTCAGGGCCCGAAGGCGCTGGCCAAGGTCAGCGGCGGAGTGCCGCGCCTGGCCGTGATCGCCTCCTGCCTGTTCGGCTTCGGCGCCGTACTGGCCTCCAAGTTCTGGCCGGACACCGTCTTCACCTGGCTGATGAACACCACCGGCGTCGCCATCCTGGTGGTCTGGCTCTTCATCTGCCTCGTGCAGCTGCGGATGCGCCGCCGGCTGGAGCGCGAGTCGCCCGAGCTGCTCACCGTGAAGATGTGGGGCTTCCCGTACCTGACCTGGGTGGCGATGGCCGCCGTGGTCGGCATCCTCGCCCTGATGACCACCACCGAGGGCAACCGCCAGCAGCTGTACGCGGCCGGCGTGCTGGTCGCGCTGCTCAGCGGGGCGGGCCTGCTCAAGCAGCGCCGGGACGCCGCCCGCGGCTGACCGCGGGGCCGACCCGGCCGCAGGACACGGAGAGGGCCCGGAACCGCCGCGAACGCGGTTCCGGGCCCTCGTCGTACGCGGGTGCGGCCTACTCGAAGGACGGGCTGGCCGTACGGGTCCGCTTGATCTCGTAGAAGCCCGGGGTGCCGGCGACCAGCAGGGTGCCGTCCCAGAGCCGCGCCGCCGCCTCGCCGCGCGGTATCGGGGTGACCACCGGACCGAAGAACGCCACCCGCTCGCCGTCGGCGCCCTCGACCGCGATCACCGGGGTGCCGACGTCCTCGCCGACCAGGGTGATGCCCTCCTTGTGCGAGGCGCGCAGGGCCTCGTCGTACGCGTCGGTGTCCGCCGCGTCCGCCAGCTCGACCGGCAGACCCGCCGCGACCAGCGCCGCCTCGACGGTCTCCCGGTTCTGCGGCAGTCCCTGGTTGTGGAAACGGGTGCCCAGCTCCGTGTAGAGCCGGCCCAGCACCTCGTCGCCGTGCTGCTGCGCGGCGGCGATGCAGACCCGCACCGCGCCCCACGCGTTGTCCAGCAGCTCCCGGTACTTCTCCGGCAGGTCGCGGTGCTCGTTCAGCACGGACAGGCTCATCACGTGCCAGTTCACGTCCACCGGGCGGAGCTGCTGCACCTCGATCAGCCAGCGGGACGTCATCCAGGCCCACGGACAGGCCGGGTCGAACCAGAAGTCGGCGGTCTTGCGCTCAGCGGCAGTCGTCACGGCTGTCGTCCTTCGAGAGAGATCCGGAAGTCGGTGGTGCGGGCCCGCACGGGGCATCCCACCCAGCGCCAACGCCCGCCCGACACCGCTGATTCCGGGCCGCCGACCCGAGTTGTGCAATGGTACCGACGTGAGGGGCGTGAAAGGATGCCCCCGCGACACCACAGCGCCGCACCAACCGCACCGCCGAAGACCGCACCACCGTGCGAGCCGGACAAAGGAGTACCGCCGTGCCGGGCAAGAACCTGAGCCGCGACGAAGCCCAGCAGCGGGCCAGCATCCTGGGCGTGGACGCGTACCGGGTCCGGCTGGACGTGACCTCGGCCACCGACCCCGCGGCCGCGACCTTCCGGTCCACCACCACCGTCGCCTTCCGCTGCACCGAGCCGGGGGCGTCGACCTTCCTCGACCTGCTCGCCGCAGGCGTCCGCGCCGTCACCCTCAACGGCCGCGCCCTCGACCCCGCCACCGCCTTCGACGGCGCCCGGGTGCACCTCGACGGCCTCGCCGCGGAGAACGTCCTCGTCGTCGACGCCGACTGCGCCTACAGCCGCACCGGCGAGGGCCTGCACCGGTTCACCGACCCGGTCGACGGCGAGACCTACCTCTACACCCACTACGAGCCGGCCGACGCCCGCCGGGTCTTCGCGACCTTCGAGCAGCCCGACCTGAAGGCGCCGTTCACCTTCACCGTGACCGCGCCGGCCGCCTGGAACGTCTGGTCCAACGCGCCGCACGAGAACGTCACCGAGGACGGTGCCGCGCGCACCTGGGAGTTCGCGCCGACCCGGCCGATCTCCACCTACCTCACCGCCGTGGTCGCCGGTCCGTACCACGTCGCCCGCGACCACTACAGCCGCACCCTCGCCGACGGCACCGTGCTGGAGATCCCGCTCTCGGCGATGTGCCGCCGCTCGCTCGCCCCCTCCTTCGACGCCGACGAGATCCTCGGCGTCACCAAGCTCGGCCTCGACTTCTTCCACGAGCAGTTCGACTACCCGTACCCCTTCGGCAAGTACGACCAGGCCTTCGTCCCCGAGTACAACATCGGCGCGATGGAGAACCCCGGCTGCGTCACCTTCCGCGAGGAGTTCGTCTTCCGTTCGAGGGTCACCGACGCCGCCTACGAGGGCCGGGCCAACGTGATCCTGCACGAGATGGCCCACATGTGGTTCGGCGACCTGGTCACCATGCGCTGGTGGGACGACCTCTGGCTGAAGGAGTCCTTCGCCGACTTCATGGGCTCGTACGGCCTGGTCGGCGCGCGGACCCGCTACTCGGGTGCGTGGGTCACCTTCGCCAACCAGCGCAAGGCGTGGGCCTACCGACAGGACCAGTTCCCCACCACCCACCCGATCACCGCGGACATCCGCGACCTGGAGGACGCCAAGCTCAACTTCGACGGCATCACCTACGCGAAGGGCGCCTCGGTGCTCAAGCAGCTGGTGGCGTACGCCGGTTCGGAGGCGTTCTTCGAGGGCGCCCGGCGCTACTTCAAGCGGCACGCCTTCGGCAACACCGAACTCGGCGACCTGCTGGACATCCTGGAGGAGACCAGCGGCCGCGACCTCAAGTCCTGGGCCGCCGCCTGGCTGCAGACCGCGGGCGTCAACGCGCTCACCCCCGAGGTCACCGTCGACGCCGAGGGCCGGATCACCGAACTCGCCATCCACCAGGACGGCGAGGTGCTCCGCCCGCACCGCATCGCGGTCGGCCTCTACGACCGGGACGCCGACGGCGCCCTCGTCCGCACCCGGCGGATCGAGCTCGACGTCACCGAGGCCCGCACCGTCGTGGCCGAGGCCACCGGCCTGGCCCGGCCCGCGCTCGTCCTGCTCAACGACGACGACCTCACGTACTGCAAGATCCGCTTCGACGCCGAATCGCTGGAGACGCTGCGCGCCGGCCTCGGCGACATCGAGGACGACCTGGCCCGCGCGCTCGCCTGGTCCGCCGTCTGGAACCTCACCCGCGACGCCCTGATGCCGGCCCGCGACTACATCGCGCTCGTCCTGCGGTTCGCCGGCCAGGAGGCCAACATCGGCGTCCTGCAGTCGCTGCACAGCCAGGCCAAGAGCGCCGTCGACCTGTACGCCGACCCGGCCTGGCGCGGCGAGGGCGGCCGCCTCCTCGCCGACGGCGCGCTCCGCGAACTGCGCGCCGCCGCCCCCGGCAGCGACCACCAGCTGGCCTGGGCCCGGTTCCTGGCCCAGACCGCCAACGGCTCCGAGCACCTGGGCCTGGTCCGCGGCCTGCTGGCCGGCACCGCCCGGATCGACGGGCTGGAGGTCGACCAGGAGCTGCGCTGGGCGCTCTGGCTGGCGCTCGCGGCGGCCGGCCAGGCCTCCGACGAGGAACTCGCCGAGGAGCTCGCCACCGACAACACCGCCAGCGGCCGGCGCCAGCACACCCAGTGCCTGGCCGCCCGGCCGACCCCGGAGGCCAAGGCAGCCGCCTGGTCCGCCGTGATCGACTCGGACGAGCTGCCCAACGCCCTGGTCGAGGCCAACATCGCCGGCTTCGCGCTGCCCGGGCACCGCGACCTGACCTCGCTCTACGCGGCGCCCTACTTCAAGCTGCTGGAGCGGATCTGGGCCGACCGGACCATCGAGATCGCCATGCGGATCGTCGGCGGCTTCTTCCCCCAGGCCCAGGTGAGCGAGGCGACGCTGGCCGAGGCGGACGGCTGGCTCGCCGGCCACCCCGACGCGGCGCCCGCGCTGCGGCGGCTGGTGCTGGAGCGCCGGGACGACCTGGCCCGGGCGCTGCGGGCGCAGGCCTGCGACCGGGTCTGAGGGCCGCTCCCGCACCGGCACCCGAGGGGCCGGACGTGCTGAAC
>NZ_JBHXKE010000368.1:0-6553 GCF_042722765.1 Kitasatospora sp. NPDC058406 | reverse complement strand
GTCGCCACCCACCTCTTCAACGCCATGCCCGGCATCGCCCACCGCGCCCCCGGCCCGATCGTGGCCCTCCTGGAGGACGAGCGGGTCACCGTCGAGCTCATCAACGACGGCGTCCACCTGCACCCCTCCGTCCTCGACCTCGCCTACGGCACCGCCGGCTCCTCCCGCGTCGCGCTGATCACCGACGCCATGGGCGCAGCCGGCATGGGCGACGGCCTCTACCCCCTCGGCCCCCTCCAGGTCGAGGTCAAGGACGGCGTGGCCCGGCTGGTCGAGGGCGGCGCGATCGCCGGCTCCACCCTCACCCTGGACGTGGCGTTCAAGCGCTCCGTCGCCGTCAACGGGCTGACCCTCAACCAGGCCGTCGAGTCGCTCTCCACCGTCCCCGCCCGCCTGCTCGGCCTCGCCGACTCGGTCGGCACGCTGGAACCCGGCAAGAACGCCGACCTCGTGGTGCTCGACTCCGCCACCCACGACCTGGTCGCCGTCATGCGCCGCGGCGAGTGGATCACCGGGGCCGACCGCTTCGCCCCGCTCGGGTCCGCCTGACCCGCCCGGACCCGCCGGTGTCCGCCTGCGCCCGCCGGCAACGGAACGGCCGCCCGCTCCCCTCGGGGAACGGGCGGCCGTTTCGCGTGGACGGGCCGGCCGGATCAGCCGGCGGCCTCCAGCACCACCTGGTCGACCAGGATCGCTCCGCTGCCCGCCGGCACGGTGAGCGTGATCGTGTTCGCCCCCGCCTGGAGCGGCGGGGTTATGTACGTCGTGTACCAGGAGGCCGCCGGCTCCTTCCCCGGCGAGTAGTTCTTGAAGGACAGCCCACCGGGCCAGTCCTTGCCGTTCACCGAAGCCACGGCCTTCACGTCGGTACCCGGGTTGTTGAAGTGCACCGTGAACTTGTACGTCCCGGCCGCCGCCAGCTCGCCGTTCCAGCTGACCGAACCGCCCGGCTGCAGCGTCAGGTAGGCGCCGTCCGCCGACTTGGTGCCCTTGACGGAGTTCCCGGACGGCGCGTTCTGCCCCTGCAGGCCGCTCGCGTCGACGGTGGCGGGGCCGGTCACCGGGGTCGCCGAGGCCGTCGCCGAGGCGGGGGCCGTCGGGCTCGTGCTGCCGGTGCCGCCCGGCGTGGCCGGGGCGCCGGTCGAGCTGGTGGCGCCCTTCGCGTTCGTGTCCTTGTCCTTGTCCGGGTCCCCGCCCGAGAGGGCTATCCCGGCGCCGATCGCGACGGCCGCGACCACCGCCACGGCGCCGATCACCGCACCCTTGCCCCGGCCGCCGCCCGGCCGCTCCTCCCCCGGCTGCGGCCGGGAGTGCTCGGCGTAACGGGCCTGCTGGGTCGGGGCGCCGCCGCCGTACTCGGGGTGCTGCGCGGGCACTCCGCCGTACTCGCCCTGCGGCGGGTACGGCTGCCCGGGCTGCGGCGCCTGCGGGTAGCCCGGCTGGGCCGGGTAGGGCTGCTGGGGCCGGGCCTGCTGCCCGTACTGGGCGCGGCCGACCTCCATCGGGCGGCTGTACGGCGTGCGCGGCACGCCCTGCTGCGGCTCGGACGGCTGGGCCGCCGCCGCACCGTCGGCAGGACGGTACAGATAGCCGAACGGGTCGTCGTCCTGAGGGGTGCCGCCCTCCGGGCCCTGGGGCACTCCGCTGTTTCCGGCGGTCGTCACGGTGGTCAACTCCCCCATCGCGGTCGCGCCGCCGGGCTGCCGTGCCCCCGGCGCTGGTCGTGGTCGCTTGTACCCGGGAACACTACCTGTCCTCGGCGACGCCCCGAAAAGACCCCTTGACGACCAGCGGGTAGCTTTCGCCCGGAACGACCCGCTCACGCGGCCCGGAACCTCCGGTCACCGCCCCGGCCGGCCTCCCCGCAGGGTTCCACCACCGGGTTCCCCCACCGGGCTTCCTCAGCCGGCCCGCCGGTGCGAGCGCTCGCCCCTGGCCCCGCGCACCGAGCCGCCCCTGGCCCGCTTCTCGTCGTACATCCGCTCGTCCGCGGTGTGCAGCACCTCTTCGATGCTCATCCCGCAGCCCGCCCAGCCGACGCCCAGGCTGACGCCGACCCGCATCGCCCGGCCGTCGATCCGCATCGGCGGGATGATCGCGTTGCGCAGCCGGTGGGCGAGGTCCTTGGCCTCGTCGCGCCCGATACCGTCGGCCAGCACCACGAACTCGTCACCGCCGAGCCGGGCCACCGTGTCGCCGTCCCGCACGGCCCCGCTGAGCCGGCGGGCGACCTCGACCAGCACGGCGTCGCCGGCGTTGTGGCCGAACCGGTCGTTGATCGACTTGAAGCCGTCGAGGTCACAGAAGAGCACCGCGAGCCCCTTCTCCACGACGACCGGGCCGCCCGAGCGGAACGGTCCCGACCAGACCTCGCCGCCGGACCCGTGATCGGCGGGCACGACCGCGTGCACGTGCTCGCCGTAGCCGGCCGGCCCCGGGTTCGCACCGGCGGCCGCCGACGGGTACCCCTCCGGAAGGCCGTAGCCGTGCGCGGGCCCGGACCGCACGTCGGTCCCCTCCAGGCCCTCGTAGGCGGCGTGCGCGCTGTAGGAGTCGGCCACCGCGTACCCGGCGCCCTGGTAGCCGCCGCTCCCGTAGGGGACGTCGGCGGGGCCCGGCTGGTGCCCGGCGGCGCCGACCGTCTGCGGCTGGCCGCAGAGCCGGCGCCCGAGCCGGGCCTTGAGCTCGGCGCTGTTCGGCAGACCGGTGAGCGCGTCGTGGCTGGCCCGGTGGGCGAGCTGGAGCTCGTGCCGCTTCCGGTCCTCGATGTCCTCGACGTGCGTGAGCAGGAAGCTCGGCCCCTCCGCGGCGTCGGCGACGATCGAGTTGCGCAGGCAGACCCACTGGTAGCCGCCGTCCCGCCGGGAGAGGCGCAGTTCAGCCCGGCCGCTCTCGGCGCTGGTGCGCTCCAGCAGCGCCCGGTCGTCCGGGTGGACGAGGTCGGCGAAGCTCTGCTGGCGGAGCACCGCGCGAGGGCGGCCGAGCAGACGACAGAGCGCGTCGTTGACCCTGGTCAGCTGACCGCGCCCGGCCCCGTGCAGCTCGGTGATGGCCATCCCGCTGGGCGCGTACTCGAACGCCTGGCGGAAGCTCTCCTCGCTGGCCCGCAGGGCCTGCTGCTCCTTCTCCAGGCGGGCCAGCGCGCGTTGCATCTCGGCCCGCAGGCGGGCGTTGCCGATCGCGATGGAGGCCTGCAACGAGAACATCTCCAGCGCCTCGCGGGTCCAGGCCCCGGGCCGCTTGCCGCTGCGCGGGCGGTCGACCGAGAGGACGCCGAGCAGGTCGCCGCCGGCGCTGTACATCGGGGCGAGCAGACCGTCGGCCGGGTGCCAGTCGTTGGCGTAGACGGGCATCGGGCCGTCCCCGATCCAGCGCGGGATGTCGCTGGCGACGGCCCAGCCCCGGTCATAGGGGAGGAAGCGCAGGGTGCCCCAGTGGTCGCTGACGCCGAGCAGCCGGTCCCAGGACTCGCGGGAGCCCACCTGGCCGAGGAGGACGGAGGGGCCGCCCATGGCGCTCTCCTCCAGCTCCCAGACGGCCGCCACCACGAGGTCGCCGTCCGGCCGGACCAGGCTGACCGCGGCGGCGTCGAAGCCGAGTCCGTGCACCGCGCCCTCGACCACGGCCTGCAGCGTGCCCGCCAGGCTGCGGGCAGCGTTGAGGTCCGCCACGACCCGGTGCAAGGTGCGGAGGGTCGCGAGACGGACGTACGGCTCCGACTCGGCTTCCATGCGGGGGCTCCCCGGCTGCTTCGGATAGGTCTTGATTGGTTATCGTCCGATTGCCAGAAGAACTGAATCACAGGGAGCACAGCGTTCGGCACGCTCGGTCAGCAATAGGTCGCCACTTGTGACTTAAATCACACGACCCTAATGCGCCCTTCATCAGCCCATCTGTCCCATATCTGGACATAAGCCCTTATCGGAACATTTATCCTGGTCGGCCGGATCGGCCGCGCACTGAAGTCGGCTGCCCGCCGGGCAGGCCCTCCACTTCACTCCTGGGGGTGAGAGCGGCCGCGAACCGTAACCTCGGCCCCACCTCGAAGGCCCGCAGCGAGGGCCGTACCGCGGGACTGCGCCACGGACTGCACCCCGGACTGCGCCGCTGGTCCTACGACCAGGGCCCGATGCCGTTCCGCCCGGTCGCGGGCTACCGTGCGCTACGTGTACTCGTCCCCGCAGCCCGAGGCTGCCTCCCAAGCAACGCCCGACGAGTTCCGGGCGGCGCTCTCCCAGCTCGCCGCCGGAGTGAGCCTGGTGACCGTCCACGACCCGGAGGACGGCGAGGACGTCGGGATGACCGCCACGTCCTTCCTCTCCGTGTCGCTGGAGCCGCCACTGGTCCTGATCTCCGTCCGCGAGGACTCCCGGATGGACGAGGTACTCTCCCGGGCCGACACCTGGGCGGTCTCGCTGCTCACCGAAGGACACAAGGCGCTCGGCTCGCGGTTCGCCATGAAGGGCCGGCTCAGTGACCGGCTGCTGTTCGCCGAGGCCCCGCACCGCCGCGGGGCGTTCAGCGACGCCCCGCTGATCGACGGCGCGCTCGCCACCGTGGAGTGCCGCACCGAGCAGCGGATAGCCGCCGGAGACCACACCCTGCTGCTCGGCCGCGTCCTGGAGGCACTGGTGCCCGACCCGGGCGGCCGTCCGCTGCTCTATTTCCGCGGCGGCTACCGCACCCTGGGCTGACCCCGGCGGGGGCTCCGGTCCCCCCGGCCCCTGCCGCCCGGCGGGCCGCCGTCCTTCCCGACCGACGGCCACCGGCCTGCCGGGCCCGCGTACCGACCGGGCCCGGTCCCGCGTACGGCCCGCCCTGCCCGCGGGCTACTCGCCCTGCGGGGACCGCCGCCCCTGCTTCAGCTCCGAGCGGTGCCGCTTGTTGGTCAGCCGCCGCTCGACCATGCCCTTGCTGGGCCTGGTCGCCCGGCGGGCCTTCGGCGGCGGCGCCGTCGCCTCCCCGAGCAGGGAGGCCAGCCTGGCCGCGGCGACCTCGCGGTTGCGC
Organism: Kitasatospora sp. NPDC058406; assembly: GCF_042722765.1. Classification (NCBI taxonomy): domain Bacteria; kingdom Bacillati; phylum Actinomycetota; class Actinomycetes; order Kitasatosporales; family Streptomycetaceae; genus Kitasatospora; species Kitasatospora sp. NPDC058406. The sequence continues at coordinate 1,546 of NZ_JBHXKE010000368.1, read as the reverse complement.
CACTGCGAGCGGTGCTCTGAGGCGCGGACCACCAGCACCCGCCCGTCCACCAGCCTGCCCGCCAGCCGCTCCAGCGCGCGCTGCTTCCAGACGTCGGGCAGCGCGGCCGAGGCCGCCAGGTCGTAGCGGAGCTCGACCTGGGTGTCGGACGTGTTGACGTGCTGGCCACCGGGGCCGGAGGAACGTGAGAAGCGCCAGACGAGCTCGGCGTCGGGGACGACCACCGATCCCCGGACGCGAATGGGCTCGGGCATGCGCCCATCATCCCGCGCCGGGCCCCCGCCGGTCACCCGGTTATCCGACCCGGCGCGCAGCCCCGACAATGGCCTGTGTGATCGAGCTCGGCTACTCCCTCTCCAACCGCTTCCCCGACCCCCCGCAGACCGACTACCGGACCGCGACCACCCACGCGCTGCGGTACGACCTGTTCTGCGGCGACGTCTACCTCGACGCCGAGGGAGCGGAGCTGTCCACGGCCTGGGGATGGGTCCCGGTGCTGGACTTCGCCTGGGCGCTCTGCGACATCGCCGAGGAGCTGGACCGCGACCCGGCCGGCGGTCGCGCCGCCCGGGTGCAGACCGCCGACCTCGACTTCACCCAGAACACCGAACTGCTGCGTTTCGCCCGCCGGTTCAACTGGGTCGAGGTCACCGCCACCTGGCTGCCCGACGAGCCGCCGGCCGTGATCCGTCACGGCGACCTGAGGCGCGAAGCCCGCGACTTTCTCCAGGACACACTCGCCGACCTCTTCGACATGCACCCCGATCTCGCCGACAATCCGGCCATCTGGTCACTTCAGGGCCGGTTCCGTCGAATCTGACGGGGAATACCCGAACCCGTGCCGGCGACGGAAATCCGTCGACCCGCGTGGAACCATCTCCGCCGGTTCCCGCGTTATCCCGGCAAAAGCAATCGAAGGGACAGCACACACCATGCCAGTGAGCCTCTCCAAGGGTGGCAACGTCTCGCTGACCAAGGAGGCCCCCGGCCTGACCGCGGTCACCGTCGGCCTCGGCTGGGACGTCCGCACCACCACCGGCGCAGAGTTCGACCTCGACGCCAGCGCGATCGTGCTGAACGCGGACGGAAAGGTGCTGTCCAACGGCCACTTCGTCTTCTTCAACAACACGAGCAGCCCGGACAACACCGTCGTCCACACCGGTGACAACCGCACCGGCGAGGGCGCCGGCGACGACGAGGCGATCAACGTCAACCTCGCCACGCTGCCGGCCGAGGCCACCCGGATCACCTTCCCGGTCTCGATCTACGACGCCGTCGCCCGGTCGCAGAACTTCGGCCAGGTCCGCAACGCCTACATCCGTGTGATCAACGCCGCCGGTGGCGCCGAGATCGCCCGCTACGACCTCTCCGAGGACGCCGCCACCGAGACCGCCATGATCTTCGGCGAGCTCTACCGCAACGGCGCCGAGTGGAAGTTCCGCGCCGTCGGCCAGGGGTACGCCTCCGGCCTGGCCGGCATCGCCCAGGACTTCGGCGTCCAGCTCTGACGTCGCCCCCTGCGGTCCCCGGAGCGCCCGTCCCGCCA
>NZ_JBHXKE010000367.1:0-6564 GCF_042722765.1 Kitasatospora sp. NPDC058406 | reverse complement strand
CTCCGCCGCCTCGGCCGCCGCAGCAGCAGCGGCCGCCAGCGCGGCGGCCTGCGCCAGCCGGGCCTCCTCGGCCCGCTGCAGCGCCTCCTCCGCCCGGCGGCGCTGCTCCTCCCGCGCCAGCTCGCGCTGCCGCTGGAGCTCCGCCTGGGCGGCCGCCTCCTCGGCGAGCCGCTTGCGTTCGGCGGCCTCGGCGGCCAGCCGGGCCTCCTCCTCGGCGCGCCGCCTGGCCTCCTCCTCGGCACGTCGGCGGGCTTCCTCCTCCGCGCGCTTGCGGGCCTCCTCGGCCGCCTTGCGCGCAGCCTCGGCGGCGACCCGTTCGGCCTCCTCCTTGGCGAGGCGCTCCTGCTCGGCCTGCTCGGCCCGGAGCTGCGCCAGCACCTCCTGGCGCTTCCGCTCGGCGGCCTCCTCCTCGGCGCGCTTGCGGGCCTCCTCGGCGGCGCGCCGCTCGGCCTCCTCCCGGGCGAGGCGCTCCTGCTCGGCCCGGGCGGCCTTCTCCTGCTCGGAGAGCGGCAGCTCCCGGTCGAGCCGGTGGCGGATCGCGGTGGTGACGAAGCCGGGCTGCTGGCTGCCGTCGACGACGAGGTAGCGCGCCGGGTCGGCGGCGGCCAGCGAGAGGAAGCCGGACCGGACCCGCTGGTGGAACTCGGTCGGCTCGGACTCCAGCCGGTCCAGCGCCTCGGTGAACCGCTCCCGGGCCCGGGTCGGGTCGACGTCCAGGACGACGGTCAGGTCGGGCAGCAGCCCGCCGGTCGCCCAGCGCGAGATCCGGGCCACCTCGGTGGCGGCCAGGTCGCGGCCGGCGCCCTGGTACGCGATCGAGGAGTCCATGTACCGGTCGGTGATGACGACCGCGCCGCGGGCCAGTGCGGGGCGGATGACGTTCTCGACGTGCTCGGCCCGGTCGGCCGCGTAGATCAGCGCCTCGGCGCGGTGCGAGAGGCCGGTGTTGCCGACGTCCAGGACGAGGCCGCGCAGCCGCTGCCCGACCGGGCTGCCGCCGGGTTCGCGGGTGAGCACCACCTCGTGGCCCTTGCCCCGGATCCACTCGGCGAGCGCCTGCGCCTGGGTGGACTTGCCGGCGCCGTCGCCGCCCTCCAGGGCGATGAAGAAGCCGGTGCCCGCCGTGCGGTGGGGGGCCGGGCCGGTGACGCCGCGCAGGGCGTCCAGCAGGTCCTTGCCGAACGGGGCGGTGCCGCGCCGGTCGTCGGTCCGGAGCAGGACGACGGCCGCCAGCACCAGGGTGAGCAGTCCGGCGGTGGCGACCGCGAGGGCCGCGCCACCGTGGATGAAGGTGAACGAGCCGGGCTCGACCTCCCCGTACGCGACGTCCCCGTAGGCGGCGGCGATCAGCGGGACGACGATCAGTGCGGCGCCCACCACGACCCGCAGCACCGCGTGCAGGTGTTCGGTGACCTTGGGGAGCCGGGCCTCCTCGACCTCCTGGGCGAGCAGTCCGCGCCCGGCGGTGATGACGATCCCGGCGGCCACCGCGGCCAGCACGGTGAGCAGCAGCACGAGCACGAAGTCCAGCACCAGGCCGGCCAGGATCAGCGCGACGCCCTCGGTCAGCAGGGCGAGCGCGAGCAGCCGGCGGCGGGAGAGCGAGGGCAGGGTCGCCCGGGTGAGCCGGACGCCCAGCGCGGGGGCGCCGGTGGCGGCGAGCACCAGCAGGCCGTAGCCGATCGGCCCGGCGCGGTGCTCGGCGGCGGTGAGCAGTGCCAGCGCGCAGACACCGGCCATCGCGGCGTACCCGGCGGCCACCGCGAAGGTGAAGTACGGGGCGGAGCCGGTGCGGCCCTTGGCCATGGCCGGGCCGGGGGTCGCGTCGGTCGGGGCGCGCAGGCCCTGCAGCGGGGAGTGCGGGGCCACCTTGACGGCGCCGCCGGGCAGCTCCTGGAAGTGGATCCGGACGGCCGAGACGGCGAACAGGGCCGCCGCGCCGACGGCGGCGAAGGTGGTCTGGTGGGCGCGCAGCCAGTCCGAGCCGAGCGCCGCGAAGATGTTGTTGAGCAGCGTGAGCGCGACGAGGGCGGCGGCGGCGAGCGGCACGGTGGCCCAGCCGGTGCGGTGGTCCAGGCTCCGGACGGTCGCCAGGTTGGCGGCGGACGGGCGGCGCTCGGCAGCGGGGGCGAAGGGGTTGGCGGGGGGCAGCAGGCCGGGCACGGCGGCGGCCTTGCCGATCGCCCAGACCCGTTCGGCGGCGCCGGTCACGAAGACGGTCGCGAGCAGCACCCAGGTCGCGGCGCCGGAGGGCTTCGGGCCGGAGCCCAGCCAGACGATCCACCACGGCGCGACACCGATCAGCACGGCACGCAGGGCGTCCGCGCCGAGCAGCGTCCAGCGTCGGTCGAGCCTGCCGCTGAGCAGCCCGTGCACCGGGCCGAGCAGGGCGGCGCCGACCAGCCCGGTGGCCGCCAGCCGGGCCCCGAAGACGGCGGCGACGGCGAAGGCGAGGCTGCGCGGCAGGTCACCGAACTGTCCGCCGAGTGCGGCGGCGATCACGGTGAGGGCGAGCAGGACCAGGAGTCCCAGGCGGTCGGCGGTGCCGCCGATCAGCTGGGTGGTCCAGAGCCGGCGGTACGGGCGCAGGCGCAGCAGCGCGCGGACCCGCTCGCCGGTGGTTCCGGCCGGCGCGACCTCGGCAAGGTCGGGCGTGCCGGCTCTCGCGGCCTCGGCGACGCTGGGGGTGGGCTGCTCCGCGCTCGTCATACCGTCAGCGTAGCGGTCGGCGCATGGCGCAAAAGAGGGGAGCGCAGCTCCGGACGGGCGCCATCGCAGGGTTGTGACAGAGTCCGCACACGCCCGTCGCGCGTTGCCCCCGAACGAACCGGGCCCGCGCCGCCGGAGCGGACGCGGGCCCGGTGCCGCCGATCGGGTGTCAGCCCTCGTCGGTGGCGGCGGCCTTGCTCGCGGTTGCCTTCTTGGCCGTCGTCGTCTTCTTGGCGGCGGTCTTGGTGGTGGTCTTCTTGGCCGCCGTCTTGGCCGCCGCCGTCTTGGTGGTGGTGGTCTTCGCCGCGGTCTTCTTGGCCACCGCCTTCTTGGCCGGGGCCTTCTTCGCCGTCTTCTTCACCGGTCCGCGCGCCCGCTTCTCGGCGAGCAGCTCGTAGCCGCGCTCGGGGGTGATGGTCTCGACCTCGTCGTCCTTGCGGAGCGTCGCGTTGGTCTCGCCGTCGGTCACGTACGGGCCGAAGCGGCCGTCCTTGACCACCACGGGGCGCTCGCTGACCGGGTCGGTGCCCAGCTCCTTCAGCGGCGGCGCGGCGGCGGCGCGGCCGCGCTGCTTGGGCTGGGCGTAGATCGCCAGCGCCTCCTCCAGCGTGACCGTGAACATCTGCTCCTCGCTGGTGAGGGAGCGGGAGTCGGTGCCGCGCTTGAGGTACGGGCCGTAGCGGCCGTTCTGCGCGGTGATCTCCACGCCCTCCGGGTCCGCACCGACCACGCGCGGCAGCGAGAGCAGCTTCAGCGCGTCGTCGAGGGTGACGGTGTCCAGCGACATCGACTGGAGCAGCGAGGCGGTCCGCGGCTTGACGGCGTTCTTGCCGGTCTTGGGCGTGCCCTCGGGCAGGATCTCGGTGACGTACGGCCCGTAGCGGCCGTCCTTGGCGACCAGCATGTTGCCGCTGACCGGGTCCGCGCCGAGCTCGTAGTCACCGCTGGGCCGGGCCAGCAGTTCCTCGGCCAGCTCGACGGTCAGCTCGTCCGGCGGCAGGTCGTCCGGGATGTCGGCGCGCTGGCCGGGCTCCCCCTCGACCTCGGAGGCGCGCTCGACGTAGGGGCCGTAGCGGCCGACCCGCAGGGTGATGGCGTCGCTGACCGGGAACGAGCTGATCTCCCGGGCGTCGATCGCGCCGAGGTCGGTGACCAGTTCCTTCAGACCGCCCAGGTGGTCGCCGTCGCCGTTGCCGGCCTCGGCGGCGCCGCCGGTGGCCGCGCCCTCACCGGCGGCCTCGCCGAAGTAGAAGCGCTTCAGCCACGGCACGGACTTCGCCTCGCCCGCCGCGATCCGGTCGAGGTCGTCCTCCATCTTCGCGGTGAAGTCGTAGTCGACCAGCCGGCCGAAGTGCTTCTCCAGCAGGTTGACCACGGCGAAGGAGAGGAACGACGGCACCAGCGCCGTCCCCTTCTTGAAGACGTACCGGCGGTTGATGATGGTGTCGATGATCGAGGCGTAGGTGGAGGGGCGGCCGATCTCCCGGTCCTCCAGCTCCTTGACCAGCGAGGCCTCGGTGTAGCGGGCCGGCGGCTTGGTGGCGTGCCCCTCGGGGTTGAGCTGCTCGGCGGCCAGCGGGTCGCCCTCGGTGACCTGCGGCAGCCGGCGCTCGCGGTCGTCCAGCTCGGCGTTCGGGTCGTCGGCGCCCTCGACGTAGGCCTTGAGGAAGCCGTGGAAGGTGATGATCTTGCCGGAGGCGGAGAACTCGACGTCCCGGCCGTCGGCGGACCGGCCGCCGACCTTCACGGTGACCGACTGGCCGACCGCGTCCTTCATCTGGGAGGCGACGGTGCGCATCCAGATCAGCTCGTAGAGCCGGAAGTCGTCGCCGGTCAGGCCGGTCTCGGCGGGCGTGCGGAACCGGTCGCCGGACGGGCGGACCGCCTCGTGCGCCTCCTGCGCGTTCTTCACCTTGGAGGCGTAGGTGCGCGGCGCGTCCGGCAGGTAGTCGGCCCCGTACAGCTGGGTGACCTGCACGCGGGCGGCGGTGACGGCGGTCTCCGACAGCGTGGTCGAGTCGGTACGCATATAGGTGATGAAGCCGTTCTCGTACAGCTTCTGGGCCACCTGCATGGTCCGCTTGGCACCGAAGCCCAGCTTGCGGCTGGCCTCCTGCTGGAGCGTGGTGGTGCGGAACGGCGCGTACGGCGAGCGGCGGTACGGCTTGGACTCGACGCCGCGCACCGAGAACGCCGTCTGCTCCAGGGCGGCGGCCAGCGTGCGGGCGGCCTGCTCGTCCAGGTGCAGGGTGCCGGTGCTGCCCGACTTCAGGCGACCGTCCTGGCCGAAGTCACGGCCGCTGGCGATCCGCTTGCCGTCCACGGAGGAGAGCCGGGCCCCGAAGGTCTCCGGGTTGGCCGCGTCCGCCGGGGTGCGCCCGGTGCCGAAGGTGCCGACCAGGTCCCAGTACGAGGCCGAGCGGAAGGCCATCCGCTCGCGCTCGCGCTCGACGACCAGCCGGGTCGCGACCGACTGCACGCGGCCCGCCGACAGCTTCGGCATGACCTTCTTCCAGAGCACCGGCGAGACCTCGAAGCCGTAGAGGCGGTCGAGGATGCGGCGGGTCTCCTGGGCGTCGACCAGGCGCTGGTTCAGCTCGCGCGGGTTGCGCACCGCCTCCTGGATGGCGGCCTTGGTGATCTCGTGGAACACCATCCGGTGCACCGGCACCTTGGGCTTGAGCACCTGCTGGAGGTGCCACGCGATGGCCTCGCCCTCGCGGTCCTCATCGGTGGCGAGGAAGAGCTCGTCGGACTCCGCGAGCAGCGACTTCAACTTGCTGACCTGGGACTTCTTGTCAGCGTTGACCACGTAGATGGGAGCGAAGTCGTGATCCACGTCCACGCCCAGGCGACGCACCTCGCCGGTGTACTTGTCCGGGACCTCGGCGGCCGTGCTCGGCAGGTCGCGGATGTGCCCGACGCTCGCCTCGACGATGTAGCCGGGGCCAAGGTAGCCCTTGATCGTCTTCGCCTTGGCCGGCGACTCGACAATGACGAGTCGCTGTCCGTGCGCGGTCTCGCTGCTCGGGGACACCTTCGCTCTTCTCTCCCGGTCGTTATGTGAGCTGGTCGGCGCTGGCAGCACGGGCTGCGCTCCGCCCGACCCCTCCACCGACCCGGGGCCGCCGCTGTACGACGACCCCACCAGCGGAGTGTGACCGTACCCCGGCCACCCTTGTCAAACGGACGGATCCTGCTTTTTCACCGGCAAGGCCGACCGACGCCACTCGAACGGTAACCCGACGACGGAGGATCGCGCCCTGCGGAGGGCGCTTCGGTGGGTTCCGAAGGATGGAATGACGGATTTCCAAATCTGTCAACAAAGAATCCGGTCGGCCTGCGCCGAGCCGACGGCAGGCGGGCGGCAGGGCCTGCGCGGACCGGCACGGGCCGGCGGGGACGCCAGCGGTACGGAACTCCGGACCGCGGCGGCCGGCCCGGAACGGCGCCCGGGACGGGTCGCGGGCCGGGCCCCGGCGGTCTCGGGCCAGGTCTCGGCCCGGGTCGAGGTCCAGATCACGCGCGGTCTCGGGCCGGTCTCAGGCTGAGGAGGCGGCCACCAGCAGGAGTGCCCCGGCCGACAGGCAAACCAGGCCGAGCGTCGCCCACAGCAGGTCGGCGACCACCGCCCGAGGGCCTTCCTCCGCCGCCAGCACCGCCAGCCCGGGGCGGCGCGGGTCGTAGGCGATGCGGACGGACGCGCCGGGCGACAGACCGGCCGGGCGGCGCAGCGGGGTACGGCCGCGCGGGCGGGTCAGCACCAGTTCGCCGATCCGGCCCGGCGCCGCCGTTGCGGCCGCCGCCGTTCCCGCCGTCCCGGCCCGGACGGCGGCCGGCCCGGCGTGCCCCGCC
>NZ_JBHXKE010000366.1:3477-6653 GCF_042722765.1 Kitasatospora sp. NPDC058406 | reverse complement strand
CGCCCGCACGGCACCATGACGGCACGTCAGGCGCCGGTCGGACGGGCCGGGACGGCAGGGGCCGGCCCCTGCCGTCGGCCGCCGGAGGCGGGGTCCGGGGTTCAGGCCCCGGGTGCGACGAAGCCCTTCAGCTCGGTCAGGACGACGTTGGCCGCGGCCACACCGAGGCCGAGGAACCAGGTCTCGTCGGAGACCGGCCGGGCCTGGCCGGACTTGACCGCGCCGAGGGTCTTCCAGAGCGCGCCGCCGAGGACCGCGTCCTGGTTGGTGGAGCTGGGCGAGCCGTAGACGCCGTAGAAGATCCAGTCGGCGTCGGCCTTGTCGATCTGCTCGGGGCTGATCTCCACCGCGAGTTCCTTGACCTGCTCGATCCCGGGCTGCGGCAGCCCGATGTCACCGAGGATGGTGCCGATGAAGGACAGCTCCGCGTACAGCCGGATCTTGCCCGGCATGAAGCGCAGCGGCGTGATCGTGGGCCGCTTGTCGCCGAGACCGGAGCCGATCGCGGCGGCGGCGGCCTGGTAGGCGTCCAGCTGGGCCCTGGCCTCCGCCTCCAGGCCGAACGGGCTCGCGTTGAGCAGGAAGTTCTGCTTCCAGGGGTAGCCGGGGCGCAGCGAGAAGACGGTCGGGGCGATCTTCGAGAGCTGTGCGTACTGGTCCTGGGCGCGCAGCTGGCTGCCGAGGATCAGGTCGGGCTTGAGCTCGGCGATGGCCTCCAGGTTGAGGCTGTTGATGGTGCCCACGGCGGCGGGGCTGCCGGCCTTGGCCTTGAGGTAGGACGGCATGGTCTTGGAACCGTCGGTGTGGACCACGCCGACCGGCTGGATGCCGAGCGAGACGACGTTGTCGAGCTCGCCGGTGTCCAGTACGACGACCCGGACGGGCTTGGCGGGGACGACCGTCTCGCCCATCGCGTGGCGGACGGTCCGCGGGTAGACGCCGGGGGCGGCGTCGGTGCCGAAGCTCTTCATCTTCTCGATCACGGTGGCGTAGTCGTCGCCGCCCTGCTTGACCGACTTCTGGTCCGGGGAGGAGCCGCCGGACGGCTTCGCACCGCCCCCTGCCGCGCCGCCGCCCGAGCCGTCTCCGGAGCCCCCGGAGCTGCCGCAGGCGGTGAGCAGCCCGCCGAGGCCGAGCACGGCGCTGCCGGTGAGGCCCACGGTGAGCAGCTTCCGGCGGGAGGGGCGGGGGACGACGGTCTGGTTGCCGGAGGTGGGGGCCACGCGGCGCTCCTTCGAGGTCGGGGGATTAGGTGAGGCAAACCTATCCGAAGGCCCCGATTCCTCCCGCCCGAACCCCTTTCGGGCGGCGGAAGAACATCTCAAACCGTGACATAAGAGGCAAATCAATTCGGTAACAACCCTTAGAAATAAAGGTACACGCCCCTGTGTCCCATGTATCGGGCGGCATCGGATGCCACGCCCTGGTGAATCGAAGGGAGTGGCTCAGATCACCAGGGGTTGGCCTACTCAACCTTCGGTACCCCCACCTAGGGTGCGCTGGTGGTCGATCAGCAGCTCTCAGAGCACGGAAGCAGCGGACGGGCAACGGCGCCCACCGCTCCGCAGGGTGCCCCGGTCAGTGGTGCCAGTGGTGGAGCCCCCGACCCGGGGGCGGCGGGGGCAACGGGGGACAAGGGCCTACGGGGCAACTCGGTCGGCCTGCTGGGCAGCGTGGTCCTGGGCATCTCGACGGTCGCCCCGGTCTACTGCCTCACGGCGACGCTCGGTCCCACCGTGACCGCCGTCGGCGTCCAGATGCCCGCGGTGTTCCTGGCCGGCTTCCTGCCGATGCTGCTCGTCGCGTTCGCGTACAAGGAGCTGAACAAGGACTTCCCGGACTGCGGAACGTCCTTCACCTGGACGGTCAAGGCCTTCGGCCCGCGGGTCGGCTGGATGGCCGGCTGGGGCCTGACGGTGGCCACCATCATCGTGCTCTCCAACCTGGCCGGCGTGGCGACCGACTTCCTCTACCTGATGCTCGGCGAGATGACCGGCAACAGCGCGGTCGCGGAGCTGAACGACAACAAGGCCGCCCACCTGCTCACGGTGGTCGTCCTGATCGCCGCCGCCACCGCGATGAGCTACCGGGGCATGACCGCCACCAAGTGGTTCCAGTACAGCCTGGTCGGCCTCCAGCTCGCGGTGCTGCTCCTCTTCGCCGGCATCGCCGTCGGCAAGGCCGCGGCCGGTGACCTGCCGGACTCGATCGGCTTCTCCGCCTCCTGGCTCAACCCGCTGGAAGTGAGCTCGTTCAGCGCGTTCACCGCGGGCCTCTCGCTGTCGATCTTCATGTACTGGGGCTGGGACACCTGCCTCACCATGAACGAGGAGACCAGCGGCAGCGCCAAGACCCCGGGCCGGGCCGCGATGATCTCGATGGTGACCCTGGTCGGCTCGTACCTGCTGGTCGCGATCGCCTCCCAGATGTTCGCCGGCGTCGGCGCCGCCGGTACCGGTCTGGGCAACCCGGACACCGCCGACAACGTCTTCGCCGCCCTGGCCCGCCCGGTGCTCGGCTCGCCGTGGAGCATCCTGCTGTTCCTCGCCGTCGTCGCCAGTGCGGCCGCGAGCCTGCAGACCACGTTCATCCCGGTCGCCCGCACCCTGCTCGCCATGAGCGCCTACCGGGCCGTCCCGCCGCGCTTCGGCACCGTCCACCCGCGCTTCCGCACCCCCGGCTACGCCACGGTCGCCGCCGGCGTCGCCACCGCCGCCTTCTACGTCGGCATGAGCGTGATCAGCGAGAACGTCGTCCAGGACACCATCCTGGCCCTCGGCCTGATGATCTGCTTCTACTACGCGCTGACCGCCTTCGCCTGCGTCTGGTACTTCCGCCGCTCGCTCCGCAACGGTCCGCGCGACCTCCTGGTCAAGGGGGTCGCCCCGCTGCTCGGCGGCGTGCTGCTCGCCGCCGTCTTCCTGCAGACCCTCACCGACGCCTGGGACCCGGAGTACGGCAGCGGCGCCGTGTTCGGCATCGGCTCGGTGTTCGTCATCGGCGTCGGCATCCTGCTGCTCGGCGCGGTGCTGATGTTCTCGTACGGCGCGTACCGGCCGGAGTTCTTCCGCGGCGAGACGCTGCGCAAGGACACGCCCGCCCTCGTCGTGGAGGACTGACGCTATCCTCGAACGCATGAAGCGCTTCGCAGGTCTCGACTGGTGGCCGTCCTAGGA
>NZ_JBHXKE010000366.1:0-3467 GCF_042722765.1 Kitasatospora sp. NPDC058406 | reverse complement strand
TTAAGTATCCGGCCACCACCGATATCTACACTTGATTTGTCGTCGGCTGCGTCTGTTGTTTATACGAGACAGCGCTTGACGCGCTGCGCAGGTCTCGTCTGGGGGCCGTCCTCGGCCGGCCACCAGCCACGCCTGACCAGGGCCGTCCGGGATGGACGGCCCTGTCGCGTTTCTCCGACGGGACGGGCCCGGAGCCCCGGACGGCCGCATCACGCCGCACCGAGGAGAAACCCGTGACCACCGCAGTTCCCACCACCGGTTCCGCCGCCCCCGGCCCCGCTCCCGCCCTCGACGGGAGCACCGCCCCCGAACCGGGCGCCCACCGCGTCCTGACCGGTGACCGCCCCACCGGCCCGCTCCACCTCGGCCACTACTTCGGCACCCTGCGCAACCGGGTCCGCCTCCAGCGCCGGGGCGCCGAGATGTTCGTCGTCATCGCCGACTACCAGGTCATCACCGACCGGGACACCGCCGACCGGCTCGCCGAGCACACCGAGAACCTCGTCCTCGACTACCTCGCCACCGGTCTCGACCCCGAGCGCGCCACGATCTTCGCGCACAGCGCGGTCCCCGCCCTCAACCAACTGCTGCTGCCGTTCCTCAGCCTGGTCAGCGTCGCCGAGCTGAGCCGCAACCCCACGGTCAAGGACGAGATCGCACACTCCGACCAGTCCGCCGTCAACGGGCTCATGTTCACCTACCCCGTCCACCAGGCCGCCGACATCCTCTTCTGCAAGGCCGACCTCGTCCCCGTCGGACAGGACCAGCTGCCCCACCTGGAGGTCGCCCGCACCGTCGCCCGCCGCTTCAACGAGCGCTACCCGCACGCCGACGGCAGCGCCGTCTTCCCCACGCCCCGCCCCCTCCTCTCCGACACCCCGCTGCTGCTCGGCACCGACGGCGGCAAGATGAGCAAGAGCCGCGGCAACGCCGTCCCGCTCTCCGCCGACGAGGACACCACCGCCCGCCTGATCAAGGGAGCCCGGACCGACGCCGACCGCCGGATCACCTACGACCCGGTCACCCGCCCCGGGGTCTCGGGCCTCGTCCTGCTCGCCGCCCTCTGCCGGGACCGGGCGCCGGAGGAGATCGCCGAGGAGATCGGCGACGGCGGCGCCGCCGCGCTCAAGCGCACCGTGACCGAGGCCGTCAACGAACACCTCCGCCCGATCCGCGCCCGCCGCGCCGCGCTCGCCGCCGACCGCGGCCACCTCCGGCAGGTCCTGCGTGACGGCGCCGAGCGCGCCAATGCCGTCGCCGACGCCACCCTCGACGAGGTCAGGACCGTGATGGGGTCGGTGTGAAGGCGTGAGGGCATAACCTCTCGGGGTGGCTCCGCCGGGGCCGCCCCGAGAGCACGACACCCTCCCCGCCCCCACCCCGGAAGGAGCCAGGCCATGGACCAGTTCCCGACCACGCCGGGCCGAGGCCTGACCCGTCCGCCGCAGCTCCGCCCCGGGGACCACGTCGTGGTGGTCGCCCCCAGCGGCCCCGTCGATCCGCAGCGGCTCACCGCCGGCAGCGCACTCCTGCGGTCCTGGGGGCTGCGGGTCACCGTCGCGCCGCACGTCCTCGACACCCACCCCGTCCTCGGTCACCTGGCCGGCACCGACGCCGACCGCGCCGCCGACCTGCAGAACGCCTGGCTCGACCCCACCGTCGACGCCGTCATCTGCGCCCGAGGCGGCTACGGGGTCCACCGCATCGTCGACCTGCTGGACTGGGAGGCCATGCGGGCCGTCCGGCCCAAGGTGCTGATCGGCTTCAGCGACGTCACCTCCCTGCACGAGGCCTTCGCCCGGCGCCTCGGCCTCGCCACCCTCTACGGTCCGATGAGCGCCACGGCCTCCTTCATCACCGACGGCCCGACCGCCGAGCACCTGCGCCGCACCCTCTTCGACCCCGCGGCCACCACGGTCGTCACCGCCCCCGGCGCCGGTCCGCTCGTTCCGGGCCGGGCCCGCGGCATCACCGCGGGCGGCTGCACCCACGTGCTCGCCGCCGAGCGCGGCACGTCCGCCGCCCGCCCCTCGTTCGCCGGGAACATCCTGATCCTGGAGGACGTCAACGAGCACCCCTACCAGCTGGACCGGATCCTCACCCAGTTCCTGCGCTCGGGTGCCTTCGAGGGCGTCGCCGGAATCGCCCTCGGCTCCTGGGAGGGCTGCGGACCGCTCGACCGCGTCCGCGACGTCATGCTCGACCGGCTCGGCCCGCTGGGCGTACCGGTCCTCTGGGAGCTGGGCTTCGGCCACTGCCCGTCGACCCTGACGGTCCCCCTCGGCGTGCCCGCGCTGCTCGACGCCGATACCGGCACGCTCACCCTGGAACTGCCCGCCCTCGCCGAACGGCCGCCCCTCGACCGCTGACGCCGAGGAAGGCGGAGACTGCGCCACGGACGGGTGAGTAGGGTGCGCCCATGAACGCGGACAGCCCCACAGCGGACAGCCTCACCGCTCTCGCCCTCGGCCTCCTGCACGGTCCGGGCAGTCACCCGCGCGCCATCCTCGGACTGTCCGGCCCGCCCGGTGCCGGCAAGTCCACCCTGGCCCGGCACCTGGTCGCCGAGGTCGAACGCCGTGAGGGTCCGGGCAGCGCGGCCTACCTCCCGCTCGACGGGTTCCACCTCTCCGGTGCCCAGCTCGACCGCCTGGGCCTGGGCCACCGCAAGGGTGCGCCGGCCACCTTCGACGCCCACGGGTACGTCGCCCTGCTGCGCCGGGTCACCACCGAGCGCTTCCAGGACATCTACGTCCCCGACTTCGACCGCGGCCTGGACGAGCCGGTGGCGGCCCGCCACGTCGTCCGACCGCACACCCGCCTGGTCGTCACCGAGGGGAACTACCTCGCCGCCGGCGACCACCCCTGGCCGGAGGCCCGCGGGCTGCTCCACGAACTCTGGTACGTGGACACCGACGACGCCGAGCGCGAGCGGCGTCTCCTCGACCGCCACCGCGACGCCGGCCGCGACGAGGCCGCCGCCCGCCACTGGGTCACCACCAACGACCACCCCAACGGCGAGTACGTGAAGACCGGGCGTCCGCTCTGCACACGCGTCGTCCGGGGGACGGGTTTGCCTTCGGAGCAGATCGGGCGTAGTGTTCTCTAGTCGCTCGGCAGGGAGAACCGGACACGCATCAGCGCGGACGGTCCCGGAGTGGCCAATCCTCTGAAACACCACCTCTTCCTGATTCGGGCCGAGGCGTGTCGTCTTTGTTTCGATGCGTTCCGGCCAGGGTTTGTTAGGCGTGCCCATTTCTGGGGATTGCGGCCGGATTCGCTTTTCGGAGCGGGGTTCGGCTAGAGTTTGAAACGTCGGACGGGGCGTCAAGCCGCAGAAGACACCAGCGAGTTGGATGAACGAAGCGCCGGAAACGGAGCGGAAAACGTCTGGTAAGCTGGAAACACGAAAGAACGAAGCGCCCGGAGGGCCGGTGTGAAAGCCGCCTGAAGGAAGTGTCCGTTCC
>NZ_JBHXKE010000365.1:0-6669 GCF_042722765.1 Kitasatospora sp. NPDC058406 | reverse complement strand
ACCGGCGGCCGCCTCGACGGCTACGAGATCCGCACCGCCGCCGTCGCCCGCTCGGTGCCCTGCCTGACCACCGTGCAGGCCATGGGCGCCGCCGTCCAGGGCATCGACCGGCTGCTGCGCGACGAGGTCGGCGTCATGTCGCTCCAGGAGCACGCCGAGCTGATCAACGCCGGCCGCGCCAAGTAGCACCACCGCAGTGGGGGGCACCAGTACCGCCGGGTGCCCCCCACTTCCATGCCCTGGGAGGACTTTGTGTACAAGCTGCTGTTCGACCTCGTCTTCAAGAAGATGGACCCGGAGAAGGCCCACCACCTCGCCTTCTTCTGGGTCCGGCTCGCCTCCTCGGTGCCCGGCCTGCGCGGCCTGGTCCGGCTGGTGCTGGCCCCCCGCGACCGCGCGCTGCACACCGGCGCCCTCGGCCTCGACCTGCCCGGCCCGTTCGGCCTCGCGGCCGGCTTCGACAAGAACGGCGTCGGCATCGACGGCCTGTCGATGCTCGGCTTCGACTACGTCGAGATCGGGACCGTCACCGGTGAGGCCCAGCCCGGCAACCCGGCCCCGCGGCTCTTCCGGCTGGTCGAGGACCGCGCCCTGATCAACCGGATGGGCTTCAACAACCAGGGCTCGGCCCGGGTCGCCGCCCGGCTGGCCGCCCGCCCGCACACCACCTCGACCCCGGTCGTCGGCGTCAACATCGGCAAGACCAAGGTCGTCGAGGAGGCCGACGCGATCGCCGACTACGTCAAGTCGACCGAGCGGCTCGCCCGGTACGCCGACTACCTGGTGGTCAACGTCAGCTCGCCGAACACCCCCGGGCTGCGCAACCTCCAGGCCGTCTCGCACCTCGGCCCGCTGCTCGGCGCCGTCCGCGAGGCCGCCGACCGGACCACCCCGCACCGCGTGCCGCTGCTGGTCAAGATCGCCCCCGACCTGGCCGACGAGGACGTCGACGCCGTCGCCGACCTCGCCCTGGAGCTGGGCCTCGACGGCATCATCGCCACCAACACCACGATCGGCCGCGAGGGCCTGCGCACCCCCGCGGACCGGGTCGAGGAGATCGGCATGGGCGGCCTCTCCGGCGCCCCGCTCAAGGGCCGCGCGCTGGAGGTCCTCCAGCGGCTGCGCGCCCGCACCGAGGGCCGGCTCGTCCTGGTCTCCGTCGGCGGCATCGAGACCGCCGAGGACGCCTGGCAGCGGATCATCCACGGAGCCGACCTGGTCCAGGGCTACAGCGCCTTCATCTACGAGGGCCCGTTCTGGTGCCGCCGCATCCACAAGGGCCTCTCCGCCCGCGTCCGGGCCGGCGGCTTCCGCAACCTGGCCGCCGCCGTCGGCAGCGCGGTCGACGCGCCCAAGGCCGCCTGAACCCCCCTCACCTCCCCGGAAGGACGTCATGACCCTCGCCCCCTTCGGCGCCCGGCTGCGCCACGCCCTCGACACCCGCGGCCAGCTCTGCGTCGGCATCGACCCGCACGCCTCCCTGCTCGCCGCCTGGGGCCTGGAGGACTCCGTCGCGGGCCTGGAGACCTTCAGCCGCACCGTGGTCGAGGCCCTGGCCGGCCGGGTGGCCGTGCTCAAGCCGCAGGCCGCCTTCTTCGAGCGCTTCGGCTCCCGGGGCGTCGCCGTCCTGGAGAAGTCCGTCGAGGAGGCCCGGTCGGCCGGCGCGCTGGTCCTGATGGACGCCAAGCGCGGGGACATCGGCTCCACCATGGCCGCCTACGCCGAGGCGTTCCTCGCGCCCGGCAGCCCGCTCTTCTCCGACGCCGTCACCGTCAGCCCCTACCTGGGCTTCGGCTCGCTGCGCCCGGCGCTGGACCTGGCCACGGCCCACGGCGCGGGCGTCTTCGCGCTGGCGCTCACCTCCAACCCGGAGGGCGCCGAGGTGCAGCGCGCGGTCGGCTCCGACGGCCTGCCGGTGGCCGCCTCCGTGCTGCGGCAGCTGGCCGCCGAGAACGCCGGCGCCGAGCCGCTCGGCTCGTTCGGCGCGGTGGTCGGTGCGACCCTGGCCGACGCCGGGGTGGACCTGGCGATCAACGGCCCGCTGCTCGCCCCCGGGATCGGCGCCCAGGGCGCGACCATGGCGGACCTGCCGCGGGTCTTCGGCGACTCGGTGCGCAACGTGGTGCCGAGCGTGAGCCGCGACGTGCTGAAGCAGGGCCCCTCGGTCGAGGCGCTGCGGGCGGCGGCCGACCGTTTCGTGCAGGAGTACGCGGACGCGGTCAAGTAGCGCCCGAGGCGGCGGGATTCGCCGCCGCGCGCGCCCGTCGGGGCCGGTGTCGCTCCGAAACCGCCCCGGCACGGTCCGCAGGCGGGCGGGCAAGTGGCGCGACGGGGCGGCGCGCCATCTCAGGAGTTGACGTGAGCGCCGTCACATCGGTGGCGCCAAAGGTCCGCAATCGCGGTCATTTTGCCCGGGAAAGTCCTGGTCGGCCTTGGCTGACCAGGACTTTTCGTGTTCTTTTCCTGACGCGGCGCCGCAATCCGGGTAGTGTCCGGCGATAGGTCATCGAAGAGCCGCGAAACTCGTTGCTCTCGCAGGTCAGGGGCGGCGAGTTCGCCCTGTGGACCGGTGTCCTGGGAACCAAACCAGTCATAGTTCAATCCCTTCCATCCACACCTGAGGTGAACGGCGTGGCTCTTCCGCCCCTTACCCCTGAACAGCGCACCGCCGCGCTCGCCAAGGCCGCCGAGGCTCGCCGGGAGCGCGCCGAGGTGAAGAACCGGCTCAAGCACTCCGGCGCCTCGCTGCACGAGGTGATCAAGGCCGGCAAGGCTGACAACGACGTGATCGGCAAGATGAAGGTCTCCGCCCTGCTGGAGTCCCTTCCGGGCGTCGGCAAGGTTCGGGCCAAGCAGATCATGGAGCGGCTCGGTATCAGCGAGAGCCGGCGTGTCCGTGGTCTCGGAACCAACCAGATCGCCTCCCTGGAGCGGGAGTTCGGCGGCGGTGCCGCCTGACCGTGCCCCGTGGTCCCGGGATCGTCCGCGATCCGGGATAATCGGTGCATGAGTGAGCGTCCGCGGCTGACCGTGCTCTCCGGCCCCTCGGGGGTCGGCAAGAGCACGGTCGTCGCTCATATGAGGAAGCAGCACCCCGAGGTCTGGCTCTCGGTGTCGGCGACGACCCGCCACCCGAGGCCGGGCGAGCAGAACGGGGTCCAGTACCACTTCGTCGACAACGACGAGTTCGACAAGCTGATCGCCAACGGCGAGTTGCTGGAGTGGGCCGTGTTCGCGGGCAACCGCTACGGCACGCCGCGCTCCGCGGTCCTGGAGAAGCTGGAGCGCGGCGAGCCCGTGCTGCTGGAGATCGACCTGCAGGGCGCCCGCCAGGTGCGCGAGTCCATGCCCGAGGCGCAGCTCGTCTTCCTGGCTCCGCCGAGCTGGGACGAGCTGGTCCGCCGGCTCACCGGCCGCGGCACCGAGCCGCAGGACGTGATCGAGAAGCGCCTGGAGGCGGCGAAGGTCGAGCTGGCCGCCGAGCCGGAGTTCGACAGCACGCTCGTCAACACCTCCGTCGAGCAGGTGGCGACCGAACTGCTAGCCTTGCTCGGTGTAGGCTGAGCTTTTGTCTTTTCCACCCTTTCGGAAGGTTTTCGCGTGTCCTCTTCCATGACCGCGCCCGAGGGCATCATCAACCCGCCGATCGACGAGCTGCTTGAGGCCACCGACTCCAAGTACAGCCTGGTGATCTACGCGGCCAAGCGTGCCCGTCAGATCAACGCGTACTACTCCCAGCTCGGCGAGGGCCTGCTGGAGTACGTCGGCCCGCTGGTCGACACCCACGTGCACGAGAAGCCGCTGTCGATCGCGCTGCGCGAGATCAACGCAGGCATGCTGACCGCCGAGGCGATCGAGGCCGCCTGAGGCACCCGCCTTCGCCCGCAGGGCCCGTCGGAGTTCGCTCCGACGGGCCCTGCGGCGTTGCCGCGGGGGCCGTGGGGGTGCCACCGTGCGGGTGATCGCCGGCGGGCCGTAGGGTGAGCACGCACCGAGCGAGGAGAGATGGGGATCATGGGCGGCAGCACGGAGCAGGCGGGCGCACCGCGCGTCGTCCTCGGCGTCAGCGGCGGCATCGCCGCGTACAAGGCGTGCGAGCTGCTGCGCAGGTTCACCGAGTCCGGCCACCAGGTCACCGTGGTGCCCACCGAGGCGGCGCTGCACTTCGTCGGCGAGGCCACCTGGGCCGCGCTCTCCGGGCGCCCGGCCGCCACCGCGACCTGGGAACGCGTCCACGAGGTGCCGCACGTGCGGATCGGGCAGAGCGCCGACCTGGTCGTGGTCGCCCCCGCCACCGCCGACCTGATGGCCAGGGCCGCCCACGGGCTCGCCGACGACCTGCTCACCAACACCCTGCTCACCGCGCGCTGCCCGGTCGTCCTGGCACCCGCGATGCACACCGAGATGTGGGAGCACCCGGCCACCCGGGAGAACGTCGCCACGCTGCGCCGCCGGGGCGTGATCGTGCTGGAGCCCGCCAGCGGGCGGCTGACCGGCAAGGACACCGGCAAGGGGCGGCTCCCCGAGCCGTCCGCGATCTTCGACGCCTGCCGGGCGGTGCTGCGCTACGGCGGCGTCCGGACCGACCTCGCCGGGCGGCACGTGGTGGTCTCGGCCGGCGGCACCCGGGAGCCGCTCGACCCGGTCCGCTACCTGGGCAACCGCTCCTCCGGCAAGCAGGGGTACGCGCTCGCGGCGACCGCTGCGGCGCGTGGTGCCCGTGTGACCTTGATCTCGGCCAATGCCGAGCTGCCCGATCCGGCCGGGGTGGACGTGGTGCGGGTGGCCACCGCCCTGGAGCTCCGGGACGCCGTCCTGACGGCGTCCACCGAGGCGGACGCGGTGGTCATGGCCGCGGCGGTGGCGGACTTCCGCCCCGCGGTCTACGCCACCGGCAAGATCAAGAAGGTCGACGGGGTCGAGCAGCCGCCCGTCGAGCTCGTCCGCAACCCGGACATCCTGGCCGAGCTCTCGGCCCACCGTCCCCGTTCGGGCCAACTGGTCGTGGGTTTCGCGGCGGAGACCGACGAGGTGCTCGCCAACGGCCGGGCGAAGCTCGCCCGCAAGGGCTGCGACCTGCTCGTCGTCAACGAGGTCGGGGACGGCAAGGCCTTCGGCCAGGACGTCAACGAGGCCGTCGTACTGGGCTCGGACGGCAGTGAGACGCCCGTTCCGGTGGGTCCGAAGGAGGCGCTCGCGGACGTCGTCTGGGGCCTGGTCGCCGAACGGCTGGATCCGCCCGTCGACTGATCTCGAAGGGTGGGAGGGCGGTCTCCAATTGCGGAATCGCGTGACGATTGTCGGAAGCCGACCGTTACACTCCAGGAATCAAGTCTTTCCGGAAGTTCCCGGGTCCGACCGGGGCTTTCAGTCAGCAGCCGCTGCAACCCCAGGGAGCGCTGTGTCTCGCCGCCTGTTCACCTCGGAATCCGTGACCGAGGGACACCCCGACAAGATCGCTGACCAGATCAGCGACACCATCCTTGACGCTCTCCTCCGTGAGGACCCGACCTCCCGGGTCGCCGTGGAGACGCTGATCACGACCGGCCAGGTGCACGTGGCCGGCGAGGTGACCACCAAGGCGTACGCGCCGATCGCCCAGCTCGTCCGGGACAAGATCCTGGAGATCGGCTACGACAGCTCCAAGAAGGGCTTCGACGGCGCCTCCTGCGGCGTGTCGGTGTCCATCGGTGCGCAGTCTCCCGACATCGCGCAGGGCGTCGACACCGCGTACGAGGCCCGGGTCGAGGGCGACGAGGACTCCCTGGACAAGCAGGGCGCCGGTGACCAGGGCCTGATGTTCGGCTACGCGTCCGACGAGACGCCCGAGCTCATGCCGCTGCCGATCACCCTGGCGCACCGCCTCTCCCGCCGTCTCACCGAGGTCCGCAAGAACGGGACGATCCCGTACCTGCGCCCCGACGGCAAGACCCAGGTCACCATCGAGTACGACGGCGACAAGGCCGTCCGCCTCGACACCGTGGTCGTCTCCACCCAGCACGCCAGCGACATCGACCTCGACTCGCTGCTCACCCCGGACGTCCGCGAGTTCGTCGTGGAGCCGGAGCTGAAGGCGCTGGCCGAGCAGGGCATCAAGCTGGTCACCGACGGCTACCGCCTGCTCGTCAACCCGACCGGCCGGTTCGAGATCGGCGGCCCGATGGGCGACGCCGGCCTGACCGGCCGCAAGATCATCATCGACACCTACGGCGGCATGGCCCGCCACGGCGGCGGCGCCTTCTCCGGCAAGGACCCGTCCAAGGTGGACCGCTCGGCCGCGTACGCGATGCGCTGGGTGGCGAAGAACATCGTCGCCGCCGGCCTCGCCCGCCGCGCCGAGGTGCAGGTCGCGTACGCGATCGGCAAGGCCGAGCCGGTCGGCCTGTTCGTGGAGACCTTCGGCACCGAGACCGTGCCGGTCCTCACCATCCAGAAGGCCGTCACCGAGGTGTTCGACCTGCGTCCGGCCGCGATCATCCGCGACCTGGACCTGCTGCGGCCGATCTACTCGCAGACCGCCGCCTACGGCCACTTCGGCCGTGAGCTGCCGGACTTCACCTGGGAGCGCACCGACCGCGTCGACCAGCTGAAGAAGGCCGTCCAGGCCTGATCCGGTCGTCCGACCGTTTGAGCTCCGACCGCAGGTGGTGGCCGTCCGGTGTGCCGGAC
>NZ_JBHXKE010000364.1:0-6698 GCF_042722765.1 Kitasatospora sp. NPDC058406 | reverse complement strand
CGGCGGAACGTTCCGCCGGGGCCCTGCCCTGTCCACGTGTCCGCGGGCCGGCCGTACCGGTCCTGCGTCAGACGCCGTACTCGTCCAGCGGCGGGCAGGAGCAGACCAGGTTGCGGTCGCCGTACGCGCCGTCGATCCGGCTGACCGGCGGCCAGTACTTGTCCGCCGGGTTCACGCCCGCCGGGAAGACCGCCTCCTGCCGCGAGTAGCCGTGCGTCCACTCGCCCACCAGCGTGGCGGCGGTGTGCGGGGCGTTGCGCAGCGGGTTGTCCTCCGCGGCCCACTCGCCCGAACCGACCTTCTCGACCTCGGCGCGGATCTCGATCATCGCGTCGCAGAAGCGGTCGATCTCGTGCAGGTCCTCGGACTCGGTCGGCTCGATCATCAGCGTGCCGGCCACCGGGAAGGACATGGTCGGCGCGTGGAAGCCGTAGTCGATCAGGCGCTTGGCGATGTCGTCCACCGTCACGCCGGTCTCCTTGGTGAGCGGGCGCAGGTCGATGATGCACTCGTGCGCCACCAGACCGCCGGGGCCGGTGTAGAGCACCGGGAAGTGCGGGGCCAGCCGCTTGGCGATGTAGTTGGCGTTCAGCACCGCGACCTGGGTGGCGCGCTTGAGGCCCTCGCCGCCCATCAGCCGGACGTACGCCCAGGAGATCGGCAGGATCGCCGCCGAGCCCCACGGCGCCGCCGAGATCGGGCCGACACCGGTGGCCGGGCCGGCCTCCTCCTGGAGCGGGTGGTTCGGCAGGTACGGCGCGAGGTGCGCGCGGACCGCCACCGGGCCGACGCCCGGGCCGCCGCCGCCGTGCGGGATGCAGAAGGTCTTGTGCAGGTTCAGGTGCGAGACGTCCGCGCCGAACTTGCCCGGCTTGGCCAGGCCGACCAGGGCGTTCAGGTTGGCCCCGTCGACGTACACCTGGCCACCGGCGTCGTGCACGGCCGCGCAGATGTCGGTGATCTCGGTCTCGTACACGCCGTGGGTCGACGGGTAGGTGACCATCAGCACGGCGAGGCTGTCGCGGTGCTGCTCGATCTTGGCCTTGAGGTCGGCCACGTCCACGTCGCCGTCGACCAGGGTCTTGACGACGACCACCCGCATGCCGGCCATCACCGCGGAGGCGGCGTTGGTGCCGTGCGCGGAGGACGGGATCAGGCAGACGTCACGCTGGGTGTCGCCGTTGGCGTGGTGGTAGGCGCGGACGGCCAGCAGGCCGGCCAGCTCGCCCTGGGAGCCGGCGTTCGGCTGGATGGAGACGGCGTCGTAGCCGGTCACCTCGACCAGCTGCTGCTCCAGCTGGCGGATCAGGGTGAGGAAGCCCGCGGCCTGGTCGACCGGCGCGAACGGGTGCAGCTGGCCGAACTCCGGCCAGGTCACCGGCTCCATCTCGGTGGTCGCGTTGAGCTTCATGGTGCAGGAGCCCAGCGGGATCATGCCCCGGTCCAGCGCGTAGTCACGGTCCGACAGGCGGCGCAGGTAGCGCAGCATGGCGGTCTCCGAGCGGTGGCTGTGGAAGACCGGGTGGGTCAGGTACTCGTCCTCGCGCAGCAGGGCGGCGGGCAGCGCGTCGGCGCCCTCCGCCACCTCGACGCCCTCGACGCCGAACGCGGCCCAGACCGCCGCCAGGTGCTCGCGGGTGGTGGTCTCGTCGGTGGAGGCCGAGATCCGGTCCTCGCCGTCCTGGTAGACGTTGACGCCGTTCGCGCGGGCGGCGGCGGCGATCTCCGCGGCACGGCCGGGGACGACGGCGGTGACGGTGTCGAAGAACTCGCCGTGCAGCAGCTCGACGCCGCCTGCCGTCAGGCCCTCGGCCAGCGCGGCGGCGTAGCGGTGGGTGCGGCGGGCGATGTCGGCCAGACCGTCCGGACCGTGGTAGACCGCGTACATCGAGGCCATGACGGCGAGCAGCACCTGGGCGGTGCAGATGTTGCTGGTGGCCTTCTCGCGGCGGATGTGCTGCTCACGGGTCTGCAGCGCCAGGCGGTAGGCGCGGTTGCCGTCGACGTCGACGGAGACGCCGACCAGGCGGCCGGGCAGCGAGCGGGCGTACTCGGCACGCACCGAGAGGTAGCCGGCGTGCGGGCCGCCGAAGCCCATCGGCACGCCGAACCGCTGCGAGGTGCCGCAGGCGATGTCGGCGCCGAGCGCGCCCGGGGACTTGAGCAGGGTGAGCGCCAGCAGGTCGGCGGCGACGGCGACGATCGCGCCGAGGCCGTGGGCCTGCTCGATCAGGGGGGTGAGGTCGCGGACGACACCGGTGGCGCCGGGGTACTGGAGCAGCACGCCGAAGACGCCGCGCTCCGCGATCTCGGCCGGGATGCCCTCGGACAGGTCGGCGACGACGACCTCGACGCCGGTCGGCACGGCACGGGTGTTGATGACCGCGGTGGTCTGCGGAAGCGTCTCGGCGTCGACCAGGAAGACACCGCCCTTGACCTTGGTGACGCGGCGGGCGAGCGCCATCGCCTCGGCGGCCGCGGTGCCCTCGTCCAGCAGGGAGGAACCGGAGGTGGGCAGGCCGGTCAGGTCGGAGACGATGGTCTGGAAGTTGAGCAGCGCCTCCAGCCGGCCCTGCGAGATCTCCGGCTGGTACGGGGTGTAGGCGGTGTACCAGGCCGGGTTCTCCAGCACGTTGCGCAGGATCACCGGCGGCGTGAAGGTGCCGTAGTAGCCCAGGCCGATCATCGGCTGGAGCACCTGGTTGCGGTCGGCCAGTTCGCGCAGCTCGGCGAGGACCTGCGCCTCGCTGCGGCCTGCGGGCAGGTCGAGCGCGGTGATGGAGCGGATCGCCTCGGGGACGGCGGCCGTGGCCAGCTCGTCCAGCGAGCCGTACCCGACCTGGGCCAGCATCTTCTCCTGCGCTGCGGCGTCGGGGCCGATGTGGCGGTTCTCGAAGGGGCTGGCCTGTTCGAGCTCGGTGAGGGTCGCGGGGGTGGTGGGGCGTCCCGAGTTCGGCTGGGCGTTCATGGTGGTCGAGGCCTCCTGGTCACGGACCGGCGGGGGTGCGCACGCCGGACGGCTTCGCCGCTGCGGAGAACAGCGGAGCGGCCTGGGCGGACGAACCCGACAGGCCTCCCCCTCTGTCATCGGGACCTGAGAGCTTCACCCGCGCGGGGGCACGGTGGGCGCCCCGCCGGCTTGCACCGTCGGTGAGGGTGGGGTCCGACGGCTCCCTCGCCGACGGTCCTGCCCTGCTTTCCAGAGTGACCTAGCCCACACGGTACGGATGCCTGAGAGATTCCGGGGAGGAGTTGCTCCTTCGGCGCCCCGACCAGCGGTTTCGACTGTCGGGGACTCTCCCGAGCGGGCTCGGCGGTCGCGCCCAGGGTACCAGCGGGAGGCCGCCCGATCACGGGTGCGTCAGGTCACTCGGCCCGTTGGGCCGTGACCCGGACGGACGACGGCCCGGCCCGTCCGGCCCCGTCCCGGTCGCGGACGTCCGGTTCATGGCTTTTGGTGTGAAGTGGCGGACAGGACGGGCGGGCCGGCCGCCGTCCTGCGGGAGCCGCAGGACGAGCGCACTGGAGGAAAGAGTGCAGACCGATATCGACCCCCGGGACCTCATCGGCCACAAGGCGGTCGACCGCAACGGAGACAAGATCGGCACCGTCGACGAGGTGTACCTGGACGACGCGACCGGCCGGCCCGAGTGGGCCGCCGTCCGGACCGGCATCTTCGGCCGGGACGCCTTCGTCCCCCTGACCACGAGCGAGTTCTCCGGCGACGAGCTGCGGGTGCCGTACGACAAGTCGCTGGTGAAGGAGTCGCCCGACTTCGGCGTGGGCCAGCACCTGTCCCCGGCGCAGGAGCTCCAGCTCTACCGCTACTACGGACTGGACACGACGCTGGACGGGCAGCCGTCGGCGGGCGACGGCCCCGGCTCGGGTTCCGAGCCGGCCGACCTCGACTTCGGCACGACGGCGTCGAACGGCACCCCTGCGGACACGCCCTCGTCGAACGGCACCCCCGGCACCACCGCCTCGAACGGCACGCCCCTCGCGGGCGTCGCCGGAACGGCGGGCGCCGCAGCCGCGGCCGCAGCGGCCGCGCGGAGCCGGCCGGCCACGCCGTCCGCCGCCGCCCCGGCCAAGTCGCTCACCTTCCACACGGCCGCCGCCGCGGCCACCACCACTCCGGCAGCCGGTTCCGGCAAGCCGGCCGACCCCGTCACGGAGGCCAACGTGCGGACCCTCGCCACCCCCACGCCCGCCGCGGCGCCGCCGGCTTCCACCGCGGCGACCGCCCCGGCCGCCGAGCCGCGCCCGCAGTCCGCGCAGCCCGCCCCGGCCAACGGCACCCCGCCGGCGGCCTCGCAGCCCTCGCCCTCGCAGGCCACGCCGTCCGCCACCGGCACCTCGCGCTCCGCCGACGGTGCGGTCGCGTCCACGCCCGGCGGCCCGGTGGAGATCACCTGCCGCGAGGAGCGGCTGGACGTCACGACCGAGTGGCACGTCGTGGGCACGGCCAAGCTGCGCAAGTACGTGACCAGCGAGCCGGTCGAGCGCCGGGTCCCGGTGGTCCGCGAACGGGTCCGGGTCGAGCGGATGCCGGTCGGCGAGGCCGAGCGGGCCGCGCTCAGCGAGAAGGACATCGCCGAGGCGGTGGAGGAGGTCACCCTGCGCGAGGAGCGCCCGGTGGTCCGCAAGTACCTCGCGCCGATCGAGCGGGTCCGTCTGGTGGTGGAGCGGTACACCGCCGAGGAGGTGATCCGCGACGAGCTGCGGCGCGAGCACGTCGAGGTCCACGACACCACCGGGACGGCCTCGAACCCCCCGGTCTCCGCCTCCGCCCCGTCGCCCGGGCCCGCCTCCCCCGCCCCCGACGAGCCGGCCCGCCCACTCCCGCTCAGGCCCCTGGTCTGACACCCGAGCCCGCTGGGCCCCGGCCGATCCGGCCGGGGCCCTGCGGCGTTCCACGGCGCGAACCCTTCGACTTTGCCAAGGCTTAACCCATGGATATTTGACACTCTGAAGTATCTCCCTGCATGGTTACTTCAGTTCATTCACTATGTACGGGAGGAAGCAACCGTGAGTGAGGCACCACAGCCCACCGTCGCGGCCGAGAAGCAGAGCAGCGCCCGGGTCCTGCCGGCCCTCATCCTGGCGATGCTGTCGTTCAGCGTGGTGCAGACCGCGGTCGTCCCGATCCTGCCCTCGCTCGCCAAGGAACTGAACGTCTCCGGTTCCAGCATCACCTGGCTGATGACGGCCAACCTGCTCTCCGCCGCCGTGCTCACCCCCCTCCTCGGCCGCTTCGGCGACCTGCGCGGCCGCAAGCCGATGCTGCTGATCTCGCTGGCCGGTCTGGCCGCGGGCTCCGCGCTCGCCGTCACCACCCACTCCTTCACCTGGCTGGTCCTCGCCCGCGTCCTTCAGGGCGCCGGCGGTGGCGTGCTCCCGCTGGCGATCAGCATCGTCCGCGACGAGCTCCCCAAGCAGAAGGTGACCGGCGGCGTCGCCGCCATCAGCGCCTCGATGGGTGTCGGCAGCGGCCTCGGCCTGGTCGCCACCGGTCTGCTCCTGGAGCACTGGAGCTACAAGTCCATCTTCTGGATGGGCCTCTTCTTCGGCCTGCTCGCGATCGCCCTGGTCGCCGTCCGGGTGCCCACCGACCCGGTCACGGACAAGGAGGGCGGCGCCGACCCGCTCGGTGCGATCACCCTGGCCGGCTGGCTCTCCGCCCTGCTGGTCGCGGTCAGCCAGGGCAACACCTGGGGCTGGACCTCGACCCGGACGCTCGGCCTGTTCGCCGTCGCCGCCGTGGTCGCCCTGATCTGGGGAGTCATCGAGGTCAAGGTCAAGCACCCGCTGGTCGACATGACGATGATGTCCCGCCCGGCCGTCGCCTTCACCAACCTGGCCGGCCTGCTGATCGGCTTCGGCATGTACGGCTCGTTCATGGTGATCAGCAACTTCGCCCAGACCCCGGAGAAGCTCGCGCACTACGGCTTCACCGCCACCGTGCTGCACGCCGGTGTGATGCTGCTGCCGTCCGCCCTCGGCTCGATGGTCGCCGCCCCGCTCGGCGCCGTGCTGATCGCCCGCCGCGGGCCGCGCCTGCCGCTGGTCCTCGGCGGTGTCCTCGGCGCCGTCGCGATGGCCTACCTGGCCGTCCGGCACAGCCACGAGGCGGACATCTACCTCTCCTCGGCGATCTTCGGCCTCGGTATCGGCCTCGCGTTCTCGGCGATGCCGGCCTACATCAACGGCGCCGTCCCGGTCGAGCAGAGCGGCATCGCCAACGGCATGAACGCCGTGCTGCGCACCGTCGGCGGCGCGATCGGCACCGCCGTCATGGCCGCCATCCTCACCGGCGACACCATGAAGCTGCCGATCCCGGTCACGCTGCCCACCCTGGACGCCTACCAGCACGCGTTCTGGACCGCCGCCGTGGTCTGCGTGATCGCCGGCGCCGTCCCGTTCCTGATCCGCACCGTCAAGCCCACCACCACCGTGGTGCACGGCAACGAGGTCGCGGACCTGACCTCCGGCCCCCGGCCGGTGAAGACCGACGCCTGACGAGGCGTCCGACCCCGCGCTCAGGGACAGGGCGCGGGGACCGGGACCCGGACGGTCGCCGAGGGCATCGCGACCGTCCGTGGCCCGGAACCGCATGTGGCCCCACCCGGCCCCCGTGGCGGGTGGGGGCGCGTCTTGTACCCGCCCCGGCGCGCCCGACCCGGGCGCCCGGCCCGGCC
>NZ_JBHXKE010000363.1:0-6706 GCF_042722765.1 Kitasatospora sp. NPDC058406 | reverse complement strand
CCGGGGTAATCCCGGGGGCCTGGGCACTCGCCCTGGCACCGACCGGGACGGTCACGGCGTCCGCCGGCGCCGCGGTCCCGATCGGGACCGTCACCGCGGCCGGAACCGGCATCACGGCCGGCGGCACCCCGGCGGCCGGGACCGTCGTCACGACCGGAAGCGTGACCGCGACCGGGGTCGCCGTGGTGCCGATCGGCCCGAGGTCCTCGGGGCCGGGCATGAGGGCGCAGACCGGCGTGCGGTCAGGCGCACAGTTCTCGCCGTCCGCCCTGGACGACGGGCATGCGCCTGTTGCCGCGAACGCCACGAACTGTGCCACCCCGCATCCGGGGGCAGGGTCCGTTGTCCGAAACCGACCCGGCGGGTTTGCCGCCGACGGCGCGGAGCACTCCGCGTCTGCGGGCACCGCCGACGTGGTGGAACCGCCGGTCGGGCTCCCGTCGACGACGGGCGGGCCGCCCGCCCGGACGAGGTTCGCGGCGCCGCCGGCCCGCAGGGTTCCGCGTCCGGGCACCGCCGCCTCCCCGCGAACCGCCGGAGCCCCGGCGGCCCCGGCGCACCGCGCCGCCCGGACCGGATAGCGGGCGACTCGCGCCGTGGTCGCCGGGCGAAGCACCGGAGCGTCCTCGCCCGAGACGCACCCGGGCGCCCGGGTGCCCGGGTGGGTCCGGGCGGCACAGGCCGCGCCGCCGGGCGGCTACGCCGGGAGCCTGCTCAGCGCGTCCACCAGCGGGTGCGGGCCAGTTCGGTGAAGCCGAGCCGGCGGTAGAGCGGCTCGCCGAGTTCGGTGGCCACCAGAGTGGCCGGACGGTCGGGGTGTGCGGCGGCCAGCGCCGTCCGCAGCACCGCCCGGGCCACTCCGCGTGAGCGCTGGGCAGGCAGGGTGGCGACCCAGTAGACGCCGGTGGCGTGGCCGTCGTCGTAGGTCAGGCAGGCACCGGCGGTCACGCCGTCGACCCGGCCGATCCAGGCCCGGCAGCCGGGTTCGCCCAGGAGCCGCACCGGCAGCTGGGCACCCTCGGTCCAGGGCTGCCGGGGCAGGATCGGGAAGCCGTCGACGATCGCGCGCTCGGCCTCGGCGAGGGCTTCCGCCTCCAGGACCTCACCCGCCGTCAGCACCTCTGCGGCGAACCCTCCCGAGCCCAAACCCGAGCCCGAGCCAGTCGCCGGCCGTTCCGGCCGTTCCGGCGGCAGCGGACCGGGCTCGCGCACCATCACCGCCATCCGCCGCCCGTGGCCGCAGCCCTGGCGGGTCAGGTCCAGCCCGCCGTACGGGTCCTCCACGGTGAGCCGTACGGTGTGCCAGGCGGCGAGCAGGTCCGTCAGTTCCGCTTCCACCGCTCCCGGTTCGCCGGTGGGGCGGGTGACCACCACGCGGTGGGCGTCGTCCGGGGTGCGGGCGCAGCGGACCGCGGTGAAGCCGGGGCTCGTGAGGTACTGCCAGCCGTGCGCACGCGCCTGGGCCAGCCAGAGTGCGGCGGCGTTGTCGTTGGCCTGTTCGAGCCGGCTGAGGATCTCCACTCCAGGACGGTAGCCTTGACGGCCCGTCCGCGCTGTCCGGCCCCGGCCCTGGCCGGATGAAGCCAGGGAGGCGCACACATATCGGCCGTGCGCCCTCGCGTGCACCGCCGATTTTCGGTCAATCTCGCGCGACTCCCCCGCCCTTGGGCAAATCCGCAGCCCAGACGCGCCGGCCGGGTGCGCCGAAGCCGGACGTCCCAGGACCCGTCCCGCGACAACCAGCCACCGTTGCACCGGCCCCCTTCCCAGAAGGGTCGACGGGTGCCACGCTTCGTGATCGAATGCATCACGCCAAATTGCCATGTCGACATAGCGTCGGATGGTGAACTTGTCACAACGGCAATGGTCCACCCGATAGATTCGATCTTGGCCAGCAGTGCCGCACCACCACACCACACCACCGAGGGGGCTTGAGCGCCTTGAGCAGGGTGAGCAGGAGCGACGCGGGTCCTGACAGCGGCCAGACCGCGGCCGGCATCGCGGGTCGTTCCGCGAGAGGCACCGGCAACAAGGCCCCCGCCGTCAACACCCGCACCTCCGGCACAGCCTCGTACCCCTCCTATTCCGCTGCGGCCACACCCGCCCCGGGAACCACTTCCGCACCAGCCGCCCCCGGCGGCCCCGGTGCCTCCGGCTCCCCGGGCACCCCACCCTTCCCTGCCTCCCCGGAGCACGGCGGACGCACCGTCAGCCGATCCGGAGTCAGCCACGGGACCGGGTACGGCATCGGCTCGGACGGCCGGCACGGGCAGTCGGTTACCGGCCAACCTGGCGGCCACCCCGGCGGCGGTCACCCGGGCGGCCACCCGGGCGGACAGGAGAGCGGATTCACGACCTTCGCCGCCGCTCCGACCGGCGCGCTCTCCGGCCCGGCCCTGGCCGGCGCCGGAACGTCCGGCGGGATCCCGCCGGGATCGCTCGGGCTCGGGGTGTCCGGCCACGGCGCGGGCGGACACGGCGCGGGCGGACACGGCGGACCGGGCTCCGGCCTCAACGGATCCTCGACTCCGGTGATGGCGGTCTCGCCGCGCAAGCTCTCCGGCCGGCGCAGGCGCGAGACCGTCGCCGTGCTGATCTTCGGCGGCGCACCGATCTTCGAGAGCTCGATCCCGCTCTCCGTCTTCGGTGTCGACCGCCAGGACGCCGGGGTGCCGCGCTACCGCCTCCTGGTCTGCGCCGGCGAGGAGGGGCCGCTCGCCACCACCGGCGGCCTCACCCTCTCCGCCCCCTACGGGCTGGAGGCACTCGCCCGGGCCGGGACGATCGTCGTACCGGCCTGGCGCTCGATCTCGCAGCCGCCGCCGGTCGAGGCGATCACGGCGCTCCGCAAGGCGCACCACGAGGGCGCCCGGATCATCGGCCTCTGCACCGGCGCGTTCGTGCTCGCCGCCGCCGGTCTGCTGGACGGACGCCCGGCGACCACCCACTGGATGTACGCCCCGACCCTGGCCAAGCGCTACCCGCGGGTCCACGTCGACCCGCGCGAGCTCTTCGTGGACGACGGCGACGTGCTGACCTCGGCGGGCACCGCCGCCGGGATCGACCTCTGCCTGCACGTGGTCCGCAGCGACCACGGCGCCGAGGCGGCCAACGCGCTCGCCCGGCGGCTGGTGGTGCCGAGCCGTCGCAGCGGCGGCGGACAGGCCCAGTACATCGACCAGTCTTTACCTGAGGAGATCGGCAACGACCCGCTTGCCGAGGTGGTCACCTGGGCGCTGGAGAACCTCAACCAGCAGTTCGACGTCGAGGTGCTGGCGGCTCGCGCCTACATGAGCCGACGGACCTTCGACCGGCGTTTCCGCACGCTCACCGGCAGCGCGCCGTTGCAGTGGCTGATCACCCAGCGGGTGCTCCAGGCCCAGCGGCTACTGGAGACCTCGGAGCTGTCGGTGGACGACGTCGCGCGCCGCTGCGGCTTCCGGTCGCCGGTGGCGCTGCGCGGGCACTTCCGGCGCCAGCTCGGGGTCTCGCCGGCCGCCTACCGGACCAGCTACCGGGCCCGTCGGCCGGGCAGCGTCTCGGCCGCCCAGGCCGCGGCGCAGGGCAACGACCTCCGGATGACCGGGGCCGTGCCGCAGCCCGCCACGGCCGCCGCCCCGGCGGGCGGGACGGTCCCGGGTCAGCACGGTGCGCACGGGCAGGCGTCGGTGCCGGGCTTCCCGGGCGGCGCCGCGACGCACCCGGGGCAGCACGGTCAGCCGTCCGGCCAGGGCGTCCACGCCCGGGCCGGGCAGCCGTACCCGCACCAGCCGGCGGGGCACCAGCAGCATCCCGGCCAGCCCGGAACCGGACGCGGCCCGGCACGGCCGCCGATGGTCCCGGCGCAGCCCGGTCCGAACGCGGGCCGGCCGCCCCGGACGGCGGAGCACGCCGCGGCCGAGGACGGGCACCCGCAACCGGGCGCCCGCGGCCAGGGACAGGGGCACCGGACCGCGGCCGACCGGCCGCAGGACGAGTCCCCGGCGGCCGGACGCGGTCACGGCGCGGCCGGAGGCCGGCTGCCGGCGCCCGCACCGGCCGGGACCCCCGAGGCGCGGGCCCGGCAGGCCCGGGCCGGTCAGGTCCGCCCGCAGGGCGGCCGGGCCGCCGCGCCGGATGGTGTCCGGGAGCCCCGCGACGCCCGGGCCGCGCGGGACGGCCGTCCCACGCATCCGGCCCACCCCGGCCGGGAGAACCGTGAACCGGACGGTCACGCCCAGGAGGAACACGGCTCCGAGGCCTGCGCCCCGGCGCCCCGCTCGGCTCCATCGGTGCCCGTGGCGCGTGATCGCGCCGTAGGGTGAGTGGCGTGAATGACCGTTTGGTATGGATCGACTGTGAAATGACAGGCCTCGACCTCGACCGGGACGCCCTGGTCGAGGTCGCGGCGCTGGTGACCGACTCCGAGCTGAACATCCTCGGCGAGGGTGTCGACGTCATCATCCGCCCGCCGGCGGAGGCGGTGGCGCACATGCCCGAGGTGGTGCGGACCATGCACACCTCCTCCGGGCTGCTCGACGAGCTGGAGCACGGCGTGACGCTCGCCGAGGCGGAGGCGCTGGTCCTCGCGTACGTGCGCGAGCACGCGCCGGAGGCCGGCCGGACGCCGCTCTGCGGGAACTCGGTCGCGACCGACCGCGGCTTCCTGAGCCGGGACATGCCGGCCCTGGAGAGTCACCTGCACTACCGGATCGTGGACGTCTCCTCGATCAAGGAGCTGGCCCGCCGCTGGTACCCGAAGGCGTACTACAACAGTCCGCAGAAGGGCGGCAACCACCGGGCGCTCGCCGACATCCGGGAGAGCATCGACGAACTGCGGTACTACCGCGAGGCGGTGTTCGTCGCCCAGCCCGGCCCGGACACCGACACCGCGCGCGCGATCGCCGAGAAGTACCAGCCGCCGGCCGGCTGACCCGGGGACCCGGGAGGTGCCCGCTCCCTGCTGAAACCCTGGCGCGAGCACCCTCCCGGATCCTGTATTGTTCTTCCTGTCGGAACGGGAACGCGAAGAGCGGGACCGGGCCGGACAGATGGTGGGTGTAGCTCAGTTGGTAGAGCACCTGGTTGTGGTCCAGGTGGCCGCGGGTTCGAGTCCCGTCACTCACCCCAGAGCCTGAGGGGCCGGTTTCTTCAAGAGACCGGCCCCTCAGGCGTTTTCGCGTTCCCGGCCGCGGACCTCCCCGCCCTCACCGCCTCCGCCCACGTGGCCTCCGTCTCACCTTTTTCTCCCCCGGCGGAGCTGCCGCCGAAAGCTACCGGCTAGTAACGTTGCGGCCATGACCACACCTTCGATCGGCCAGCTGCTCGACTCCACCGTGCCGATGGCACGGACCCTCAAGCTGGAGTACCTGGAGACCACCCCCGAGCGTGCCGTGCTCCGGCTGCCCGACCAGCCCGAGTACCACAACCACGTCGGCGGGCCGCACGCCGGCGCGATGTTCACCCTCGCCGAATCGGCCAGCGGCTGCATCGTCCTGAGCGCCTTCGGCGACCAGCTCTCCCGCGCGGTGCCGCTCGCGGTGAGCGCTGAGATCTCGTACAGGAAGCTCGCCATGGGCGTCGTCACGGCCACCGCCGCACTCGGCCGGCCGGTCGCCGAGATCGTCGCCGAGCTGGACAAGGGCGAGCGGCCGGAGTTCCCGGTCACCGTCGAGATCACCCGTGCCGACGGTGCGGTGACCGGCGTGATGACCGTGATCTGGACGCTTCGCCCCAACTCCTGAGCCACCGGCGGACAGCGGCCCGGGGTGCCGACCGGAGCGCGTCCGGCGGACCTCGGGCGGTCGGGCGAGCCGGCAGTCGGGCGAGCGGTCGGGCCGCCGCCCGATGACTGTCCGTGACGGTGGCCGTGGCGGCGGCCGTGACCTCATGGTCCGTCCGCTCGTTCTCGATTCACGTGCGAGCCAAACACCCGACCAAGGACCTGTCGTCAGAGTCCCGTCGTCCGCCCGGAGGGCGGGCCGGGCGGTGGCTCTCCCGGCTGCCGCGGGCCGTCGCGGCGGGCGGAGCGCTCCTCGCGCAGCTCTGGGGGCTCGGCGCTCCGGGCGCCCACGCGGCCGGCGCCGAACCGCTCCCGGAACCGGCGAGCCGGACGGCCGTCGGCCGGGCCCTGACCGGCGAGTCCGTACTCGGCGACTCCCCGCCCGACGGGACCGTGACCGGTGGGCCGTCAGCGGAGCGGACCGCCGGACAGGCGGGCGAGGAGGCGGCCGGGGACGCAGCCGCCCCGCAGCCCCCCGTGCCGCAGGACCCGCCGCCGGACAGGCCGCAGGAGCCGCCACGGTCCCCCGCGCGGCAGGACGGTCCGGTCGTCGCTCCCGGCCGGACCACGGCCCCCGGGGTGCTCGATCACCTCGCCGGCCCCACCGCCGCGATCGTCCCGGTACCGGAGCTGGACGCCGCGACCACCTCCGTCAGCAGTGCGCTCCAGGACCGGATCAGGGCCGGCGGCCTCCCGCTGCCCGGACAGCGGGCCGCCCTCCCGGACGCCTTCGCCATCGCCTCCGGGCTGCTGGGCACCGTACCCGCCCAGTCCCGCCCGGCCGGGGCGCGCGCCTCCCGGGAGGGTGCGCCCGACGGGCCGTCCGCCCCGGTCGGCCGGAACGGCGCCGGTCCCCGGGCCACCCGGCCCGGCGGGGAGCAGCGCGGGCCGGCGGCCCCGCCACCCGCCCCCGGGGAGCCGGGTGACGGGCGGCACCACACCGCC
>NZ_JBHXKE010000362.1:3191-6723 GCF_042722765.1 Kitasatospora sp. NPDC058406 | reverse complement strand
GCTACGAACGCAAGGCCGACCACTTCGCAGCCTTCGCCAGCATCGCCGCAGCCCTCATCTGCACCCGACGGCTATCCAAATGAGATGTCTTCTTAAGGCGCCGAAGAAGCTGCCCCGGGTGCTGACCGCCGCCGAGTCCCAGAGCATCCTGGACGCCTGCACGCGGCTGCGGGACCGGTTCCTGTTCGCGGTGCTGCACGAGAGCGGAGTACGGGTCGGCGAGGCACTCGGACTGCGGCACGAGGACATCGCCGCGGCTGAACGAGAACTCGCCGTGGTGCCACGGGTCAACGACAACGGGGCCCGAACCAAGTCCCGCCAGTCCCGGCAGATCCCCATCAGCGCGGAGTTGGTACGGCTCTATGCCGACTACCTGCACGGCGAGTACGGCGACCTCGACTCCGACTACGTCTTCGTCAACCTCTGGGGCCGCCCGCACGGGCACCCCCTGGCCTACCCGGCGGTATACGACCTGGTCCGACGCATCCGCCGCAGCACCGGCATCGACTTCGACCCGCACTGGTTCCGGCACGGCACGGCGACCAGGATGCTGCGCGACGGCGTCCCGATCGAGGTGGTCTCCAAGATCCTCGGACACGCAGACCTGAGCACCACGCTCTCGGTTTACGGCCACCTGACCGCAGAGGACGCCCGCCGGGTGCTGCAGGACGCGGGCTGGTTCAGCGGCCGGGAGGTACGACTGTGACCTGGGAGAACACTCCACCGAGCGCTTCCGCGAGCCCCGAGTCGGCCCCTGGATATCCGGTCGGACTGCGGGAGAAGCTGATGGCCGCGGTCCGCCCCGACTTCCGAGCCGCAGTCCTGCTCATCGACCCCACTGATCCCGTCTTCGGCAGCCGTCCGTGCCTGATCACCACCTGCCAACGCGCCGCCCGCCTGCACGACTTGTGCGAGGCACACTTCCAGCGCTGGAACCACCAGGGGCGCCCGGACAAGGCAGAGTTCGCGGTGAGCACGGCAGCCCATATCCGCGGCGACGGCGCGATGAAGCCGTGTTCGGTCCCGGGCTGCGGCTACGGCAGGAACAGCACCGGCTTGTGCGTCGCGCACATCCGCCAGTGGCGCCAGGCCAGCCAGCCAGACCTCGCCACCTGGCTGTCTACCCGCTCCCCGGTCACCACCCCCGCGCCGCACGGCCAATGCCGCATAGCCTCTTGCGAGTTGTGGGCAACCGCCCGGACTCCGCTGTGTGCTTCGCACGCCCGGCGCTGGCGCCAGGCCGGGCGTCCTGACCTCGGCGCGTTCGCCGCTGCCCATGAGGACACGCCCGACCAGTGCGAGACGATCGATCTGCTCAGCCTGGCCCTGCCGCTGCGGCTGGAGGTCCAGTACGTCCTGCAGCAGCGCAGTGACGAACAGCAGGCCCGTCTGATCCCCAAACTGGTCCGCCATGCTGTCAACGTACTGGCCCGCAGCGGCATGTGCTCCCTGCTTGAGTGGCCCGAGCCGCTGTGGTGCGAGCGCGTCCTGTCCGTCCCGGGTGCTCGGAAGGCGTCCGGACCGTTCCTGGCCTACGCGCGCCGCGAGGTCGAGAACCTGTACTACGGCACCGGATGGGAAGTCGAATACCCCCGCGACGAATGGCGGCTGCACAACCTCGGCATCCAGGGAACCCTGACGACCCTGCGCTTCGGCGCGATCTCTCAGCCCTGGCTCAAGGACCTCACCAAGCGTTGGGCCAGGTGGCGTCTGACCAGCGGGATCAGCGTCGGAAGTGTCGGCACCGGCATCCTGTCCGTGACCCGGCTTGCGAGGTTCCTCGTTCGTCCCGAACTCGGGGTCGAGCGCCTGGACCAGGTCAACCGGAGTGCGCTGGAGCGCTATCTCGCCGAGCTGCAGATTCTGGGCGGCGGGGAACACCACCGCCGCCTGGTTGGGCAGTTGGGCATCTTCTTGACGGACGTCCGCCGCCACCGATGGGACATCACGCTCCCTGCGGACGCGGTGCTCTTCACCGAAGATGTCCCTCGTCACGCCAAGCGAATGCCCCGGGCCCTGGCCGAGGACGTCATGGCCCAGCTCGAAGACCCGGTCAATCTCGACCGGTGGCAGGACCCGGCCTACCGGCTGATCACCGTCATTCTGATGCGCTGCGGCCTGCGAATCAAGGACGCGACCCGGCTTCCCTTCGACTGCCTGGTTCACGACGGCGACGGCGCCCCCTACTTGCGCTACCTCAACCACAAGATGAAGCGAGAGGCCCTGGTCCCCATCGACGAGGAGCTCGAAGGCGACATCCGCGACCAGCAGCGCCGACTGCGCGAGCGCTGGCCCGCCGGCGTCCCGGTGCTCTTCCCGCGGAAGCTGAAGAACCCGCACGGACAGCAGCCGATGAACGGCGGCACTTACCGGCAGGTCCTCGGCCCCTGGCTGGAACGCTGCGAGATACGTGATGCGCACGGCCAACCAGTTCACCTGACGCCGCATCAATGGAGACACACGCTGGGCACGAGGCTGATCAACCGGGACGTCCCGCAGGAAGTCGTCCGCAAAATCCTTGATCACGACTCGCACGAGATGACCGCCCACTACGCGCGTCTGCACGACACCACGGTCCGCCGGCACTGGGAGAAGGCCCGCAAGGTCGACATCAACGGCGAGCGGGTCACGCTCGATCCGGACGGTCCGCTCGCCGAAGCCGCCTGGGCCAAACAGCGCGTCGGCCGCGCGACCCAAGCCCTGCCCAACGGCTTCTGCAGTCTGCCCGTGGTGAAGACCTGCCCGCACGCGAATGCCTGCCTGACCTGCCCGATGTTCATCACCACCCCGGAGTTCCTGCCCCAGCACCGCCAGCAGCGCCAACAGGTCCTTCAGATCATCTCCGCTGCCGAGGCCCGCGGACAGCAGCGGCTCGTGGAGATGAACCAGCAGGTTCTGGGCAACCTCGACCGCATCATCACCGCCCTCGACCAGGACGACACCGACGCGCAGGAGGTCGCCGATGCGGGCTGACAACAGTGCCCACCTCGCCGTTTCGGCCCAGCGGCGGCACGAACTGACCCGTGCCAAGGCCATCAAGGCCCTGCGCGAACTCGACACCATGGGCACCCCGGTGACCTTCGAGTCCCTAGCCCGCCACGCGGAGGTCTCGCGCTCGTGGCTCTACACGCAGTCGGACATCCGCGCCGAGGTCGAACGACTGAGGTCCCTGGACCGCCGACCTCTGCCACCAGCGACGACCGCCCGCCAGCGCGGCAGCGACGCCTCCCTCGCCCGGCGACTGGAGATGGCCCTGTCCCGCAACCGCGAACTCACCACCGACAACCAGCGCCTCCGCCGACAGCTCGCCCACGCTCTCGGCCAACTCCGCGCCGCCGGCATCGCCAGCACTGAGCAACCCGCAACCTCCCGACGCACTTCGGTAACGATCGGTCCTTGCTGAGGAGGTTCCCAAACCGCGCTGTCGTGGGGGGGGGGGCGGGGGGCGCGGCGCGTGCGAACCAGGGACACCCCCCCGGGGGTATAAAACAAAGAAGCGGGCCCCCACCAAAGAAAGGTATATAAAGGTGGG
>NZ_JBHXKE010000362.1:0-3181 GCF_042722765.1 Kitasatospora sp. NPDC058406 | reverse complement strand
GTCGAGGACGGTGTCCTCGACGAGACGACGCAGGTCACAGCCCCGCGCAAACGACCAACTCAAGATAAGACGCGGTCGCACCTACGCGACGGTCCTCGTGGACATGGACACCCACCGGCCGGTCGACGTCCTCGCCGATCGTGCCGCGAACACCTTCGCCACCTGGCTGCGCGACCACCCCGAAGTGCGGACGATCTGCCGCGACCGCGCCGGGTCCTTCCGCGACGGTGCCCGCACGGGAGCACCGCAGGCCCAACAGGCCGCCGACGCCTGGCACCTGCCGCACAACCTCGCCGAGGCCGTTGAGCGCGTCGTCGGCCGCCATCGCGCTGATCTGCGTGAACCCCTCGACCTCGGAGAAGAGCGGGATGAGATGCCCCGTTCAGGAGCTGCCGGCTCGAACGAGCTGGACGTCCACGGCCGGCCGCGTCCCCTGGTCGCCCGCACGCGCGAGCGTCACCAGCAGATCCACGAACGCATCGAGCGCGGCGACAGCCTGCGGGCCATCGCCCGTGAGCTCCGCCTCAGAAAGTGTTGGGTAATCAGATGATTACTGGTTCTTGAGGTCGTCGGCGAGGCGGCGGGCTGCTTCGGTCTCGATGGGGCCGCGCGGTTCGACCTCCTCGCCGGCGAGGCGGGCGGCCATGAGCCGGATCATTGCGACCTTGATCATCGCTTCGGCGTGCGCGGTCTTGCGCTCGTAGTCCCGTGCCAACCGTCTGCACCGTCCCAGCCAGGAGGTTGGGTCGGCCGCGCGGCGAGGTGCCTGCCCGTGACAGGTCCTTTTCCGCGCGGCCTCCCGCCAAACCGGACATGACAGTTTCCTGGTCATCCGGCTCTCCAGTGATCACGACGTGAGTGATCCGGCCGTTCGTTCCTTGTGGATGCGGTCATGGCAGGCGGTGCAGGCCACGAGGGTCTTGCGCCGCCGGTCGAGCATGACGCGCGCCCAGTCGGACGGTGGCCATCCGGCACGGGCGAGATCGGCCAGGGCACGGACGTGATGCACCTGGACATCACCGGTGGCCCCGCAGATCTCGCACGTGTCCGCCAGGAGCCGGGTGATCAGCTCCTTGTGCGGGTAGTCCACCCAGACAGGCCGACGATCAGTGATCTTCGCCGATCGCTGCTGCTGGAGAGGGATTCCACCGAACCGCGCCACCAGTGGCTTCCTGTTCGTCCGCTCGATCCGGGCCTCGAAGCAGACTCGGGGCCCGTTTGGTGTGTCGATCCTGGCCTTGTGCCTGGCGGCCATCTTCGACACGGTCGAACGGTGCTTGCCCGCAAGGGTCTTGAGCATGGAGGTCTCCATGACCCATTGCAGGCGGTGCAGCCGGAAGACGTCTCCGGCAAGCAGGTAGTACTGGACGATGCCCCGGCAGACGGCCCCGAACGTGGCGACGATCGCGTGATCGCTGCCATTGGTCAGTTCCGTTCGCTTCGCGGGCTTTCCGCGGGCGAGGGTGGGTACCCCGAGCCGGAGGCCTGCGCCGTCTCATGCCCCCCGTGTTGTCGTCGGCTATGAGGAGCAGACCGGAGGCTTCTCGCCGGTGTTGATGGTGTAGATGGTGGAAAGCCCGTTGGGATCGTGGGCGATGGGCACGGCGACGGTGTCGTTCGCCTTCCACGGAAGGTCGTTGGCCGAGAAGGTCCAGGTACCGGTGACCTTTCGGGCGACCTTGTTGAGCGTGATCCAGCCGTACTGGCCAGGCGGAACGGTGTACGTGCCCTGGTTGTTCACGGTCTTGGAGCCCGACCAGATGGACTTGTAGGAGACGGTGAGGCGGACAGTGACCTTGGCGATCAAGGAGGCCACCGTTCCGCTCTCGAACTCCGCCTCAACCTGACTGCCCAGTTCGTTGGACCACCCGGTCGTGTTCTCCATGGTGAAGGTGTGGCTCGTCGGTGCGGAGGTGCTGTTGTACCAGGCCTCCGACACGCACTCCGAGGGCATCGGAGCGGCAGGGGCCTCCGACTTCATGTCCCAGGAGCAGGTGGCCGGCGACGCCTCGCACTTCTTGACCGCGTACGCACTGGCGTACTGCTTCGGAGTGGGTTCTGTAGTCCAGTTGCCGAAGAACCACTGCTGGGAGACGGATCCCTTGCAGCTCGTGGCGCCGACGGGCGTGGCAGGCACCTTGTTCCCTCCCCACGTGTCGAGGCACCTACCGGAACTCACGTTCCGGAGCAGGAAATCACTCCCCGAGGGGTGGAAGTACCACTTCTGAGCCGGCTTCTCCTGGCAGTCGGCCGCGTAGACGAAGTTCCACGCCTCAGCCGAGCTGCCGCGAACCTCCAGGCACTTGCCGAACGTATTGTTGACGAGCCCGAACGTACCGTCACTCTGGTTGACCCTAAGCCGCCACTTCGCACCCTGGCCCCTGCCGTCCAGCATCAGCTGGTCGGTGAAGTACGCGTACGGGTTCAGGACGAGTTCCGCTCCCAGCCTCGACGTCATCCCGAAGCAGTTGGAACTGTCCCCGGCCGCGCACGGCGCTCCCTTGAGGTCCACGGCGTGGGCGTCAGTGGTCGCCAACGGGCTGATGGAGATACCCGCTGCCAGGAGGCTGGCCATCAGGGACACGAGCACCAGCCTTAAAAGACCGGATCCAACTCTCAGGAAAGGCAGGTTCATGTCATTCTCTCACTTTCATGGTGCCGCTGCTTCGCTCCGGCGAACGGCCTATCGGAGGGGCACGCCAGAGATGCCGCGAACCTGCGGGCGACGCTGCCCGGTGTCCGCAGACTTCCGAGCCCCAATCCGGAGCAGACGCGCGCGGAACGCCGCACCGCCCCGCTGCGAATGAACTCTCCAGAATCCGCGAGCTCTGAAATAGCCGGGCCGATTACCCGCTACGCGGGGATCGGCGGCACGGCGACCCAACGTGAAACATGCGTCGCGCGCTACCGCTCCCTGCTGCCGACTCCGACCCGCCTGCGAGCGCTCGTCGGAGGCGACAGTACGTCAATCACCCCCGGGGCTACGGATATTTAATATAATTAAGCCGGTGGTTGCCATCAAGTCCCGTCCCGAGGAGTGAGAAGTTGGCACCCGTGCCCGCGTCACCGCGACGCGGGCACGGGTGTGAGCTTTGCCCCGCGATGTGGACACCCCTGACACTTGGATCTTGTAGGTCCAGGAAGGGAAGTCCAGATGGGACGTCCGTCGAAGTACTCGGAC
>NZ_JBHXKE010000361.1:0-6743 GCF_042722765.1 Kitasatospora sp. NPDC058406 | reverse complement strand
CCGGCCTCGCCCGCGTTTTCACGCCCCGCCCCTCCCCCCCCCGGCTCGCCGCGGTGCCCGGCCCGCATCTGCGGGTCGGGCACCGCACCGTGACCAAGAAGGAGGAACGGACCAACGGTGCCGACATCGGCGTCGCCGTCGACATACGCGTACCCGGCCGACTCCAGCTGCGGACGGGAGACCTCATCCAGGTGAAGAAGTCCACCGCGCTGACACCAGGCCGCGGCCGCACCGGGCGCGAGGACACCTGGACCGTCAAACGCCGTCAGCTCCATGACCTGTTGGAGCACAGCGCCAGCGCCGTCTACTGGCTGATCCGGGGCACCGGTGATGTTCTCGTGGTTCCGGCGAAGTTCCTCGCCGCCGTCGAGGGCGCCGCAGCACTCCCCTCCTCCAAGCAGTTCACCGTCGGCCACACGGCCGTCCGGCACACAGCGGTACCCATGGAGCAGTACCTTCCCGATCTGGTCGTGGGCCTGTGGCTCGGCAGCAGCAGTGACCGGACACTCCAGGCGGCGCAGGGCACCGGAAGGACCACACGACCCCGGTTCGCTCTGACGATCGACGTCGTCCTGGAGCCCGGGGAGGGGTGAGCGGCCCGACCTCCGCTCACTGTCCTGGGGCACCTCCGGGCAGAACGGACGGCGCATGAACGGAGAAACCCGCCGCCGCAGGGTGAGACTCCGGTGGATACACGCCAGAGAGCCGTTGCCGTATCGATCTTGGTGGACTCCGGCTTTCCCGGACAACCGGGCCGGGTGATCGTGCCCGTCCGTCGGGACCTCGCCGATCGTGAGGTCGCCCCGGGTGGTGGCGGCGTCCCGAAGAGCAGGTCGAGGGAGTGTCGGGCCGGCCGGTCACGCAACGCCCCGATCTGGGACCTCGGTGCGCCGGCGGGCAGCACCCGGTGAAGGATCCGCGGCGTCGGCGGCGCGGCGCGACCAGCACGCTCAAAGGGTCCACCTGCTCCGTATTGGACCTGTTCACCGGGCCGTGACGGCAGCAGGGTGGGCCCATGATCCGTTGCCCCCACAGCGTTCCCACGGCGCGCGTGAAGCATCCCGCTGAGCCAAGACCCGACAAGGAGCCCTCATGACCGGACTCGCCGTACTCGTCCTGTGGATCGTCCTCGTTGTCTGGGCGCTGGAACGCAACCACCGACGCCTGGCCGGCCCGCCCCCCTCGCGGAACGGCACCGCAGGTGTCCGCGACCGGGACGCCGAACGTGTCCGGGCCGAGCTTCGCGCCGCAGCCGACCGGGCCGACCAGGCCGACCAGCGGCCGTTCCCGTAGACACGGGCAGTAGGCGTCGCGGGTGCTTCGCGCGCAGCACCTGCAACCCGGACGACCATGGCGTCCGGGCTCCGGCTGAACGGGTACCTCCGCGCGGGGACTTCGCGCGGTCGGCGGACCGCTCCGGTGATGCGGTCCCGGCAGCCCCGCAGGTCCTCGGGTGACACGTGGCCGTCACCACGGGCCCAGGGCCGGAGCGGTGGTCCATGGCGACCACTCCAGCCGGCCCGATCTCCCGGCCCGGGGCCGAGCGCCCCGTCCGCGGTCATGCCCAGGGAACGGTCCGGCCCCGACCCGTG
This sequence comes from Kitasatospora sp. NPDC058406, assembly GCF_042722765.1. Classification (NCBI taxonomy): domain Bacteria; kingdom Bacillati; phylum Actinomycetota; class Actinomycetes; order Kitasatosporales; family Streptomycetaceae; genus Kitasatospora; species Kitasatospora sp. NPDC058406. Next base: position 5,151 of record NZ_JBHXKE010000361.1, on the reverse strand, counting down.
CCTCCGGGAGTCACCGGCTCCGGCGGGTGCCGGGAAACGGCCGGTGAATCCGCGCTTCCGCCGCGGGGCCGGGCGCGTGGCGGGGGTGTGGGAGCCGGCGGAAAACGCGCTGCTGCTCGGCAGGGACGCCACCGGCAAGCCGCTGACCAGCTCGAACGGCCAGGCGGTGCCGGCCGGAGGCTGTCAGGGCAAGGTGAACACCGATCTCCAGTCGCTCCAGCCCGGTGGACAGGGCTCGGGCAGCGGCACGTCTCAGCTCGCGGCACAGACCAAGGCCGAGAGCTTCTCCCGCTCGATGACCGATCCGCGGGTGAAGGAGGTCTTCGGGCGCTGGTCGGAGTGCATGCGCGCCGACGGGTTCAGAGCGCCGAACCCGGTCGAGGCCGGAGGGGATCTGCCGTCCGTGAAGCAACCCGAGCCGGACGCCGCGGAGATCCGCATGGCGCAGACCGATGTGGAGTGCAAGGCGCGCACCAACCTGGTCGGGATCTGGTTCGCCGTCGAAGCCGACTACCAGACGGCCGCGATCGCCCAGCAGCCACAGGCGTTCGCGGCGCTCAAGGCCGAGCGTGACGCGCAGGCAGCCCAGCTCGCGCAGCAGATCGCCGGGCTTCGCGGCAGCTGAGCGCGGGATCCGCCGCACGGGCGTCCCCGTCGTTCCGTCAACCGCCTCGTGCCGTCGTGCGACAGCTTCTCTGCACCAAGGCGGTGCGTGCTGGTTCCGGACAACCCCGGGTCACGCCGCGGCCGCGGGGGCACCGCCGACCGCGGCGTGACCGATGAGCCCCGGACGAGCGTCAGAGCGGCTTGATGCGGGCCTTGAGCAGGCAGAACTCATTGCCTTCAGGGTCGGTCAGGACATGCCACTGCTCGTCCCCGGTCTGGCCGATGTCGGCCCGGCGGGCACCGAGCTCCAGAAGGCGTTCGAGCTCGGCGTCCTGGTCGCGGTCGGTGGGGTTGAGGTCAATGTGCAGCCGGGACTTCCCCGGCTCCGGCTCGTCCCGGACGCTGAAGAAGATCGTGGGCTGCGGACCGCCGAACCCTTCCGGCGTCCCGATCTCCACGCAGCCCTCCTCGCGGCCGACCACGACGTAGCCCAGGACCTCGCACCAGAACTGCGCCAACAGTTCGGGATCGCGGCAACCGAGCACCAGCTCACCGATACGACATGCCATGAAGAAACCTGCTCTCAGTCGGCGGGCACCCGGGGCCACGTGCGCAGCTCATGGCCTCCCAGCAGCGAAAACAACTCCGCGACCGTACCGGACGAGGCGAGCGTGGAAAAGATCTTTTCCATGCCGAGGGCCTGCCGGGCGGCCGGACACGGAAGTTGGCCGGGCCGTCGACGTCGAGGGATGGTGCGGGTGGGGCTGCACCACCACCGTGGTGCCGGCCGGTGCCGTTCCGGGAAAGACTGAGTCCATGAGAGACATCGTTTTCACTCGCAGGAGCGGCTGGATCCCGAACGTCGTCCGCGAGGACGGCGAGCTGAAGCTGACGCTCGGCGCCGGGGCCGACGCCAACCACGAACCTCGCACGTTCACGTTCTCGATCGGCGAAGCCCATCTTGCCGTGATCCGGGAGGACCTGGCCAGACACCTGCTGCTGTGGAGTGCGGCCCTCCCGCTGTGCGACGACGCCGGAACCCGGGGCCGGCTCGACGAGAACGCCGCCGTCGCGCTCCTGGACCCGATCCTCCTCGGCGCACCCGCGGACGTCGACGCACTCTTCCGGCGCATCCGGTGGGACAGGAGCCGGCTCATCGCCCACGGGGCCGACATCGGTCTGCTCGAGCGCGGTCAGGTATGCGCGGCGATGCGCGCGGCGACAGAGACGTCGAACGGCAAGCGGGCCCAGGAGTACCACGCGGACCGCCGTCGCGCCGAGCGCGGAGCGGTACTGGGTCCACTCGACGCCGCGATCCTGAGGTTCACGGGCCAGTACCTGCACGGCGGAACCGTTCCCCGACGGATGCCCGATGCCGTCGAACCCGCGCTGCTGCCCGAGGTCCTGCGGGTGATCGCCACCGCGGAGCAGGCGTGCGCCGCGCTGCGGATCGGCCGCGATCCGCGACGGGGAAACCGCGCCACGGACAGGCACGACTGGCATCGGATGGAGACCGGGGTCGAAGCGGCCGTACGCCGTGCACATCCTGAACTGGTCGATGACGCGGTGCGCACCGTGAGCTTCCTGATGTGCTCGGAGGCCGCGGACCGCTCCAGGAACACCCCCATGGAGGATGACGACGAGGGCGCCGACCACCGCACCGACCTCGACGGGGGTGCGAGGACGGACGGGGGTGCGAGGAAGACGGTCCTGTCGTTCACCGACGACAAGGGCGCCGAGAAGAAGTGGCGGCAGGACAGCCCCCGCACTGCCACCGCGGAGTTCTGGGAGTTCGTCGGCGACCGCTCGGCCACGGACAACGAGGTGTTCACCATCGAGGACGAGGAGATGGGCGAAGGGATCCAGCTCCACTTCTACGCGGACTCCGTCGCCCGGGTCACGACGCTGCGCGAGGGGGAAGGCGGGTCGGATCCGGAGTACCGGGTCGAGTACGGCCTGGTCGACGGGATCGGCGGGTACCGGAAGCTGGTGAGCACCTTCGTCCGCGGCGGCTGCGCCGCACTCGAACAGCACGGTCCCTGGATGTCGGACGTCGCCGAGTTCGAGCGCGCGCGTCGGCGACGCGACGCCCGGTAATCCCGGCCGCAGCCCGCGAACGCGCCGCCGGAAGAACCTGCAGGAGCAGAGGATGACCGCGCCGCGACCGGGCGGTCGGAGCCGCAGGGCCGGTCGGCGGCAGGAGGCAGGCGCGGGGTGGCCGGAACCCGGCGACCGCGGCTGCGGCGCGGCAGTGCGGCGGCCGGCCCGGACGGCGAGCAGCGTGGGAGTGGGACGTTCCCGGCGGCGCAGGCGCAGACACGACGGTCGGCTCCGGAGGTCCTTCGGGGGTTGACGCCGGAGTAGCTGCGAACAGCGGCCCGACCGAAGGACGTGTCAACGATGCCGGGGATCGCGCCCGGCGATGCGGCGGCTGTCGGCGTCTCGGCCGGGCCCGCGGTCATGCGTGCACTGGGCTGTGGACTCTTCGTCGGGCGGGCGTGCCGCCCGTCACCGCAGGTGTTCGAATGCCTGGTCGGCGTCGGCCAGGGCCTCGGTGTGGACGTCGCGCGCGGCTCGACCGTCAGCGATCTTCTGCCAGTTGGTCCGGGCGAGCACCCGTTGGACTGCGAGTACCTGGGCAGCGCACAGGCGTGCCCGGATGCCTTCGCCGAGTGCGTCCGCCAGTGCTTCCTCGTCTTCTAGCTGGTAGCGCGTGAGCCGTGCCGCCAGGCTCGGTGTGGTGAACACCAGCCGATGGAACGCCACCACCTCGGGGTGGTCGTTGAGGCCGGTGACGGGGTCGAACCGATCGAGGCCGGCCCGGAAGTGGCGGTGCAGCGCAGGCACCGGCTCGATGCCGGACCCGCGGTCACGGACGACGCGCGCCGCCTCGCCCTGGTGGTCCGCGAACCGGTGCAGCACCAGGTCCTCCTTGGTGGGGAAGTACCGGAAGAGGGTCGGCTTGGAGATCTCGACTGCCGCGGCGATGTCGCTGACCGAGACGCGGTCGAAGCCGCGCTCCAGGAACAGCGAGATGGACGCGTCGGCGATGGCATCGCGCGTCCGCGCCTTCTTGCGGGCCCGCAGTCCCGTCGGCTCGTTCATCCGACCACCGTAACATTCATAACCGGGTTGCTTTTTTAACCGAGTAACGTTTTTATGGGCGGCATGAGTCAGACAGACACTCCTCCCGTGCTCGTCACCGGGGCGACGGGCCGGATCGGCCGCGTCGTCATCGACCAACTCCTCGACGCGGGCGTACCGGTCCGCGCCCTCACCCGCCGCCCCGAGGCCGCGGCGACGCTACCGGCGAAGGTCGAGGTCTTCACCGGCGACCTCACCGTGCCCGAGACGCTCGACCCGGCGTTGAACGGTGCCGGTGCGGTCTTCCTCGTCTGGACCGCCCCGCCCCGGACCACCGAGGCCGTCGTCGAGCGGCTGGCGGCCCACGTGCGGCGGGTCGTCTTCCTCTCCTCCCCGCACCGGACCCCGCACCCCCTCTTCCAGCAGCCCAATCCCATCGCAGCGATGCACGCCGACATCGAGCGGCTCATCGCGGCCACCGGACTCGAATCGACGGTCATCCGGCCGGGCATGCTCGCATCGAACGCACCGGCCTGGTGGGCGCCCGCGATCCGGGCCGGCGGCGTCGTCCGGTGGCCTTACGGCGCCGCCGAGTCGGCACCGGTCGACGACCGCGACGTCGCAACCGTCGCGGCGCGGACGCTCCACCGGGACGGACACGTCGGAGGCGACTACGTCCTGACGGGCCCCGAATCGCTGACCCAGGCCGCACAGGTGGGCCTCATCGGCGACGCCCTCGGGCGAAAGATCGACTTCGAGGAGATCACGCCGGACGAGTTCCGAAGCCTGTGGAAGGGCACGGCGCCCGGCCCGGTCGTCGACATGCTGCTCGCCGCGTGGAGCGCGGCCGTCGGACAGCCCGCGTACGTCACCACCGCGGTGGCCGACATCCTGGGGACGCCACCGCGAACGTTTCGCCAGTGGGCCGCCGACCACGCCACCGCGTTCACACAGGGTTCGTAGCCTCATCGACCGCGCCCGACCGCAGTTCTCGGACCGGCCTCGCACCGGCCTCGCCTCCGGGGCCGCCGGGTGGGAACCGACACCTGGCCGTACCTGGGGAAAAGCGAAGGCCTGAACGCACCGGAAGCCGTCACCCCGTGGGTGACGGCTTTCCCGCGTTCTGTCGCACTGTCGGACCGGGGTGGAAGTCACCGGGCCGCAGGCGGCCCGTCCGGGCCAGGCGGTGACGCCGGGGTCAGGTGTCGGCGGTGGGCGGCTGTCCGGCGTCGTGGCGAAGCTGTTCGTTGATGCGCAGGGCTTCTTCGAGTTGGTCTTCGAGGACGATGATGCGGCAGGCGGCGTCGATGGCGGTGCCCTGGTCGACGAGGTCGCGGGCGCGCATGGCGATGCGTAGTTGGTAGCCGGAGTAGCGGCGGTGGCCGCCGTCGGAGCGTAGCGGGGTGATGAGGCCCTGGTCGCCGAGGGTGCGCAGGAAGCCGGCCGTGGTTCCGGTCATGG
>NZ_JBHXKE010000360.1:605-6799 GCF_042722765.1 Kitasatospora sp. NPDC058406 | reverse complement strand
AGAGATCGTCCAGGACGGTCACCTGGTGACCCGCCTCCAGCAGGTGGGCGGCCACCACACTGCCGACATAGCCGGCGCCACCCGTGACCAGGTACCTGCTCATGACGAGACCTCCAGGGGGAAGGGTGGCACCCGGCCACCCTTGAGATAAACATAATCAAACAGAAAACATCACGATAAAACAAGGGTGGGTCGCATATTCGATCCATGAATCCAGAGGTCCGGTCGACCCCGGGCGCTCAGGGGTGGCCACCTCCGTACGACGGGCCGGCGGCTTCGGCATGCCGCGCGAAGTCGCCGGCTCCGAGGTCGCGGACTCCTCCGACCCTCACGGAGTTCCGCGCCCGCCCGTCACCGGAGCCCGGCCGCCGCCACGTTGCGACGGCCGAGCACAGAATGCCCCGGCCCGGGCGGAGCCATGAGGGGGCGCCGCCGGCTGGGGCAGTGCGGCGGCGCCACCGACACCCACCCCCGAGGGGCCGCGGCCCGAGAGGATGAGTGCACCACCATAGTTCAACATAATCTAACGTAAAGCAACATGTCGAGTGGGTGGGTTCTGTGGCCTGCCGTCAGGGTGGGGCCGGTCGAGCGGGCGGCGGCCCGCCCCGGGCCCGTCGTCGAGTGCCCTGTCCGGCCGCCGCACCGCACCCCGCTCCCGCGGGCGCACCGCTCTCGACCGCGAGTCGCATGCTCTGCTGGACTGGCCCGGTGCTCCGGGGCCGGTCACTCGCCGGGGAAGACGACCTCCAGGTCGCGGCGAACGTCGTCCAGGGCGTGCATGACGGCCAGTGACTCGGCGAGCGGCATCAGCTCGGACTCCAGCCGCCCGGCACTGATGCACCGGGCCGCTTCGGCGGCCTGGTAGCACAGGCCCCCGTCGCGCTGGGAGGGGACGAACGTGTCGAGCAGCCGGTTGTCCCGGCCGATGAGACGGACCCCGGCGGATCCGTAGAAGGGGCTGTCGATCTCCAGCCGGGCGTGCGTTCCCGAGATCGACGCCGTGGTCGGGGTACGGGCGAAGAGCGTCGTGTTCAACACGCCGTGTGCTCCGGACCCGGCGGTGACGACGATCGACGCCTGGCCGTCGACGCCGGTGAAGGTCTTCGTGCCCACCGCCGTGACCGAGGTGAGAGGCCCCAGCACCATCGAGGCGAAGGAGACCGGGTACACGCCGAGGTCGAGGAGCGCGCCGCCCGCCAGCTCGGGCGCGAAGAGGCGGTGCGACGGGTCGGGGTCCATCCGCTGCCCGTGGTCGGCCATGACGGTGTGCACCTCACCGAGCAGCCCCGACGCGAGTGCCTGGCGGACCACGTCGATGTGCGGCAGGAAGCGCGTCCACATCGCCTCCATGAGGAACACCCCGCGCTTGCGGGCCGCTTCGATCAACTGCTCGGCCTCGCGGGCGTTGCGCGTGAACGCCTTCTCCACGAGGACGTGCCTGCCCGCCTCGATCGCCTGCATGGCGTGCTCGAAATGGCCCGAGTGCGGCGATGCCACGTAGACGATGTCGACCTGGCTGTCCTGGACGAGACCGGCGTAACTCCCGTAGGCCGCAGGGATGCCGAACCGGTCGGCGAAGGCGCGGGCACGCTCGGCGTCGCGCGAGCCGACCGCCACGACCTTCTGCCGGGTGTACTTCTGCAGCGCCTCCGTGAAGTAGCCCGCGATCCCGCCCGGGGCTATCACTCCCCAGTTCAGCGCCGGTGCTTCGCGAGGAGAGGGGGTCCGGGGTGCGGGCAGCACGGGGCCTGCCGTCTCGTCTGCGGTGGCCGACCGGTCCTGCGTCATGGGGTTCCTCTCGGTTGACAGGCGAAGGCGATGCGCAAGGGACCCGCGACGGAGTCCGGACCGCCTCCCCCCGCGCAATCGACTGCCCCACGGTACGCGCCGGCTGCCTCCGGGATCGCCGAGGCCGGACCGGTACGAGGACCACCCGCCCCCGGTCCGTGCGAACCGGACGGCGTTGCTTGACAGCGCAGGTCACAGGTCTGAGACTCATCGCACCCGAAATCGCCCGGGCCGGGACGGCACGGCGGTCGCTCCACGTCCGTGCCGGCCGACCGGACACCCCGGGCCTCCGTCCGCCCGGCAGCCGCCGGACGGACGCGGTGCGAAGCGGCGGGGAACGGTCCCATGGCACCTGGGGTGATGAACCATGACGCGCAGCGAAGCACCCGACGGGGTGCCCGGGCCCAGGCCGGCCCGATCGTCCTCGGCCCGCTGGCCGGGTGCCGTGCGCCGCCCCGGCAACCCGGAGTTCGAACAGTCGGCGAAGGACTGGCTGCTCGACCTCGCCCCGGCGCGGTGGCGTCACGAGGAGGTGTTCCACCGGAACCCGCTGGAGCTGGCCTGCATGCTCCGCCTCTACCTGGACGCCGAGGTGCTCGCCATGCAGGCCGGTCTCAAGGCCCTGCGCACCGCCCTGGTCGGCGTGCCGCGCCGCAGGGACGACGCCGAGACGATCGAGGCGTACGTCCGCGAGCAGGCCTGGGCGAGGGCCGTCCGCGAGCAGGTCAGGCTGATCGAGGACGCCCTGCACGTGGCGTGCGGGAGCACGGCCCGCAAGCGCGTCGCCTGGCGCATCGTCGGCGGTTCGTGAGCTTCGCGGACCGCCGGCCGAGCCCCCGACGGGCGCGGCCGAACGGAACGCCCGGGTGCTCCCCGCGAGGCCCGGCCGGGCCCGGCCCGAGCAGCCTGGCAGCTGCTCCCGGACGGCGAGGGAGCCCGGATCGGGAACGTCGCCACCGGGCTCTGCCTGGGCAACGGCGGGCGGTCCTCCGACCAGGCGGCCGTGCTCGCGGAGGACTGTGCCGCGGCCTCGCCGGGCCAGTCCTGGCGGGTCGTCACGGACGGCCGGCCCCATGCGGTGATCAACCGGGGCAGCGGGCACTGGCTGGGCATCACGCGCTGGGCGGACCCCGGGGGAGCGGGGGAGACGCTCACCCAGAGCATGAACTACTACAACAGCCGCTGCTTCCGCCGGGTGGTGGCCGGCGGGGACCGGACCGTTCCCGGCTGAACCGCGACCGGCCCGTCTCGTTCTCTCCGGCGGTAGCCCCGGCCGACGGCCGGCGGCTCGGCCCTGTGGGTGGGGCGGGCGGTGCGGACCCCGAGGAGGGGCCGCACGTCCTGCGGCGGTGCCGTTCCTCACGAGGTCGGGCATGCCGGTCCGGATCCTCACCGGTGCGCGAGTGCAGTGCGCCGCCCTGCCTGCTCGCCGGGCCCGCTCGCTGCCCTGCCTGCCCGCCGCCCTGCCTGCTCGCCGAGCGGGATCGACGCGGGTGGATCGATCCGGGCAGAATCGCCGGAAGCGGAATCGACGGAAGCGAAGTCGACGCGCCGCACGCGCCGCAGGAGTTCACCACCGGGGGAACGGATGTCCCAGTACGTCATGATGTCGGCTGCGACGGCCATCGCGCGGCCACGGCTGTCGGCCTACCTGCGAGCGCCGGTCGCCCCCGCCTCCACCTGGGCGGAGGACGACTGGACCGGCCTCTGCGAGGCCTGGAACGACGGCGACGTGCGGCGCCGGTACCGCGCGGAGCTGGCCGGTGCCGTCCGGGAGTGCGACCGCTGGATCGACGGCGACTACGCGGGTCTGCTGCGCGGTCTCGACGGTGACGGCTGCCTGACGGTCGGGTTCGACGAGGACTCCGGCTCGCTCACGCTCGACTTCGAGGCCCGCGTCGACTTCCGTCTCCCCACGCTGGTCTGGGCGTTCACCGCCCTGCGCGGCATGACCGCCTTCATGGCCGGGGACGACGGCGGGCTCCTGACGGCCACCGTGGACTGGAGCGACGACCGGGTGCTCATGCACCTCGCGCCGAAGCGGTCGTCGTTCCTCGACGGGAGCCGGGACGCCGAGGCCCTGTCGAGGGCCAGGGACGCCGCGTTCGACGTGCGGTGCGCCGCCGAGGACGCGGAGGCCGGTTCGGCGACCGAGCTCATCGGCCGCCTGCTGGAGGACTGACGCCCCTCCGGACCGGTGCCCCCGCGCCCGGCCCGACGGGGTGCGCCGCCTTCCGCGGCGCGGGCAGCGGCTAGCGTGGTGCCCCGTGCCCACCGACCCGACGCCGCAGCCGGCCCTCACCCTGCCCCAGCTCCTGTGGGACGTCCCGTACGTCGGCGCCCGCCACCCCGGCTCACCCGCCGTCGCCGAGCGCCCCGGCCTCGCCGCCGGGGCGAACTGCCAGCTCTACGCCTACGCGGTGCTCGCCCACTTCGGCCGCGTCGTCCCGCCGTTGCGCTCCAGCGACCTGTGGGAGGACCGGGACGCCACCAGGCGGGTCAGCACCCCGCGCCCGCTGGACCTGCTCCTCTTCAACGCGACCGACGACGCCTACGGGGCGCACGTCGGCGTCTGCGCGGGCGGGGACACCGTCCTGCACCTGTGCGCGGAGGTGGGCCGCCCGGTGGTCTGGCGTCTGGCCGAGTTCGGCGCGCGTGAACGCTACCGGGTCCTGGTCGGCATCAAGCGGGTACGCGGGACGCATCTCGATGCCGGGCGCGGCTGAGGGGACCCCCGTCCGGTCCGGCCCGGTCCGGCGCGCCCGCGGCGTCCCCGCGGCACCAACCCCGCACCGGCGACCCGTCCCGGCTGTGCGCCGATCGGGTGAGATCCGGACCCGGTACGGGCGAACCTCGGGCCGGCTCCGCCGTGTCGGCCGACGGCCGTGCGGTGCGCGGGATCGGCTGGGACGATGGCCGACGAGACCTTGCCACTGAACCTGGGCGAACAGCTGCTGGAGGAGTTCCTCACTGCCAGACGCACGCTGGACCCCGCCGACGTGCCCACCATCGCCCAGCGGTACACCCAGGCCCTCGGCCTCGGATCCAGCACGGTCTACCTCGCCGACATCCAGCAGAACCAGCTGTTCCCGCTGGCCGGCGGCGCCAACCTGCCGATCGACGGGACCCTCGCCGGTTGGGCGTACCGCACCGGGGCACTGCGGGTCGGCGAGGACGGGGCCGACACACTGCTCGCCTGGCTGCCCCTGGTCGACGGTGCCGAGCGGCTCGGCGTGCTCGGTGTCCGGACCACCGGCCTCGACGCCGGTGGGCTGCGGCGGTGCAGGCTCCTCGCGGCGATGACGGCCATGGTGATCACCTCCAAACGGGACACCAGCGACAGCTACGCCCGCAGCACCCGGGCGGAGACCATGAGCCTGCCCGCCGAGATGCTCCGCGCGTTCCTCCCCGTCCGCACCGTCTCCAACAGCCAGGTCATCTCGACCGCCGTCCTGGAACCCGCCTACGACCTGGGCGGTGACGCCTTCGACCACTCGCTGGCCGAGGGCGTGCTGCACGCGGCGGTCCTGGACGCGATGGGGCACGACCTCGCGTCCGGCCTGACCGCCGCCGTGGCCCTCGCCGCGTGCCGCAACGCCCGCCGCAACGGCGCCGACCTGCCCGATCTCGTCGCCACCATCGACGACGCCATCCAGCGGTGGTTCCCCGACCGCTTCGTCACGGGCGTCTTCGCCAGGCTCGACCTCGCGACCGGCACCCTGCACTGGGCGAACTGCGGCCACCCGCCACCGTTGCTGATCCGCGGCCGGGAGGTGGTGGCCGATGCCCTGGCCCGCACCAGCGAGGCACCGTTGGGCCTGGCGGGTCTGTCCGGCGCGCCCCGTTCCGTCCACACCTTCTCGCTCCGACCGGGTGACCGGCTGCTCATCTACACCGACGGGGTCATCGAGGCCAAGGGCACGAACCACGAGATGTTCGGGCTCGATCGCTTCGCCGACTTCGTGATCCGGTCCACCGCCGCCGGTGAGGTCGCCCCGGAGGCGCTGCGCCGTCTCATCCACGCCCTGCTGGAGAACGACGACAGCACGCTGACCGACGATGCGACGATCATGATGATCGAGTGGCAGCCCGAGGCGCCGCCGGTCGGGACGCTTCCCCCGGCTCGCTGAAGCCTCACCGGCACGGCCCGGCCTCCGCCGGCATCGGTGACGTGTGGGACAGCCTCAAGCGTCGTCCCAGGTGGGGGAGTCGGCCAGGACCCACCGGGTGGAGTGACGGCGCACCCGCGTCGGTCCGTTCCGTCCCCGGCGCCGCCGTACCCGCTCCGGCCGTGACTCCCGCCGGGCGCCCGGCCGAGGGTCGGGTGGAGCGGGAGGATCTGGGTCTTAGACACAGCTGACGCTGCCGAGGGCCAGGCACGGGGAGAGCGCGGTGGGCGCCGTAGC
>NZ_JBHXKE010000360.1:0-595 GCF_042722765.1 Kitasatospora sp. NPDC058406 | reverse complement strand
CCGGTACTGGGAACCCGGTGTGGGAGACTCCGCCCGCTTGTTCGATCTTGGGGGCGTCGGCCGGACCGGGCGCGGACGTACGAGCAGCTGACGGCCGGAGGCACAGGCTTCCTCGTCCCGCTCGCGTTCTACGCCGCCGCCGTCCTGCTCTCCCCGGCCGCGTACTTCCTCCTGCCGTTCCGCGCCGGCACGCTCGCGATGGTCGTCGGCCTGGGGCCGCTGACCCTGCTGAGGCCCGTCGCCGTCGCCGCTGCCTGCCTCGGTGCCCTGGTCAACGGCGGAGGCCGGCCCTCCCAGCTGGTCGGCGTGGCCGCGGGCGCCGCCGTGCTGTGCGTCGAACCGCTGGTGCACCGCCGCTGGTACCGCCACGTGCTCGTACCGTAGGCCCGCCGGGCGCCCGGCCGAGGGTCGCGAGGAGCGGGAGTATCGACGCGACGTGGTGCGGTGGGAGCTCGTGGGATCGCCCGTGGGGCGGGTGACGGTCGGCGCGGGAACTGCCCGGGGAGCGGACCAGCCGCTATGCAGAGGGCATGCCGTTTTCGCACTCCAGCTGTTCCCGGTGCCACTGTTCCCGGTGCCACGCCCGGTCCTCGGG
>NZ_JBHXKE010000359.1:0-6810 GCF_042722765.1 Kitasatospora sp. NPDC058406 | reverse complement strand
GTCCCGCTGGGGCGCACCGGTGCGCCCCAGCGGGAGATCCGACGGATCAGCGCGTGCAGCTGATCGCGGCGTTGGCCCCGTAGTAGCCGGGGGCGAGCCGGTAGGAGTCGGCGTAGAGCAGCACGCACTGCTCGTTGAGGAATCCGCTGATCAACGCGCTCCGGCGGGCCGTCTTCTCGGCCTCCCGCTTGGCCTCCTTGGGGCTGTTCTCGTAGGCGGAGCCGGTGAAGTTCCGCGTCTCCTGCACGCGGGCGTCGGCGTGCGCGACGGTCGGCGCGAGCACGGCGAGGCCCGCGAGAACGACGGCAGCCCCACTCCGGGCGAGCATCGAGGTCATGTCGGTATCTCCTTCTGGGTGGACATCGGTGGGGTTCAGCGCTGGCAGAACAGGCTGGCGACGGCGGCGTACACGCCGCCGCCGACCGACCGGACGTCGGTGGCGCGGACGTGGCACTGGCTCGCCTGCCAGCCGGCCGACTGGGCGACCGCGCGGGCCGTGCGGACCGCGCCGTCCACCGCCTGGGACGGCGAGGTGCCGACCCCGTTGCCGGTGAACATCCTGACCTCGGACAGGCCGTCGGGGTTCGCGTACGCGCCTCCCGCGACGGCCTCGGCTCCGGCCGGGGCCGCCTGGGCGGACGCGGTTCCTGCGGCGAGGCACGCCGAGGCGGCGAGGGCCACGGCGAGGGGACGGAGACGGAACGCGGACGAGCGGCCCACGGGAACTCCTCGGTCGTCGGTTCGGCGGTCACGGGAACGGTCGACGCGCACGGCCCCGGCCGGTGTCGGCTCCGCGGTACGGGCCGGGTCCCTCCTGCGTCCGGACCGCCCTGCCGAGGACACACCGGCCGTGGCCCCCGTCCGTCCCCCACGTCCGCCGGCCGCCGTCACCGCGCCGCGGACCGTCTTCGGCCATCTCATCCGGGTTCTCATCCGGGTCTCTCCTCTCACTTGCGTCCTTCGGCCACCACCCCCGCGTGAAGGCCCCTCGACACAGGAGCGGGTTCGCGGCGCCGGTCGTGCGGTGGTGGCCCTGACCGCACGCTAGTTCCGCACGTCGGGCGCCCGTCAGCCACCCGTTCGGGGGGCTTGCCGATCGACCGGCCGTCTGCAACGCCACCCGCACCCGCGAAGCAACTTGACGGCGTGTCACTCCCGGCGCGAAGGCTCACCGGAGGTACGGTGCGTCAAGCAACGAACCCGGCACGACAGGGGGTGTTCGTGGGCGGCTCCGGGGGGAACGGCTCGCAGACGCTGGAGGAGCTACGGGGGGCGGTGGCCGCCCATCGGCTGGTCAACCTGACCGGCCCGCTCGGGGTCGGGAAGTCCCGACTGGCAGCACGACTGGACGACACGACAAGAATCGACCTCGACCTGCCCCGCGCGCTGTCCGTGCTGCGCCGGGCTCTGGCCGACCCGGCCACCGCACGCCGCACGCTGGTGATCGACGGCGTCGACGGCCGGCAGCGGCGGGAGGCGGTGAGCGCCGCACTGGACGAGGACACGGGCGCCCGGCGTCCGAGCCTGGTCGTCGTCAGCCGCCGGCCGGTCCTGGCCGATCCGCGCTGGGCACACCCGCGCATCGCCGCCCTCACCCTGCCACCGGCCTGCGAGGGGCTCATCACCACCATGGCGGCGGCCGTCGAGTCCCAGGAAGGACGGGCACTGGCCGTTCGACTCGCGGGCGGCATCCCGCTGCTGGCGGACGCCGCCTGCCGCGCCCTGGCCTGCTCCCCGCCGCCGGCATCCCCCGGTGCGATCGCCGACCAGCTCGCCGAGGTGATCCTGGAACGCGTCGGCCGCGAACTGCCCGGCCTGCGATGGCGACACGCACTGCGGACACTCGCCACCGTCCGGGCCGCGGACGAGGAGCTCCTCCCGGGAGGTCCCGACCAGTTCACCCGGCTCGCCGCGCTCAGCATCGTCGAGCGCGGCGCCCTCGGACTGCGGATCACCGAGCCGTACCGAACGATCCTCGAACTCGCCTACCGCTGGCGCCGGCCGCAAGCGCACGAGAGTGCCCGCAGCCACGCCCGCGACTACCGCCTCACCCTCCTCGGCCGCGCCCACCACGGCCGCGAGCGCGCCGAACTCGCCGACCACGGGCTCTTCCTCACCGGCCATCCGCTGCTGCGCCGCGAACTCTTCCCCGCCGGCGAACGCACCGTGGGCTTCCGCACCGCCCTCGCCACGGACGGCGACGACATCGCCCGGCTGATGCACGAGTGGGCCCTCCACAGCGGCTTCGACCCGCGCCGCTGCGAACGCCTCACCGAACGGTGGGCCGCCGACGACGTCTCCGCCTTCCACCTCGCCCTCGACCGCGACGGCCGGGCGATCGGGGTGGCCAATCTGATGCCGATCGGCGCCCGCACGGCCGACGGCGTGGAACCGCTGCTCCAGCAGCACAGCGGAACCCTGACCGGCGGCGGGCTGTTCCTCGGCGCCGCGCACTGCCGCGACCCGGCCGCGCGCGCCCACCTCCTGCGCCACGTCCTACGGCAGGGCGTCGAAGCCGGACGCCTGGTCGTCTCGACCGCGAGCCCCGACTACCAGAACCTGATCCGCGGCCTCGGTTTCCGTGGGCACGGCGGAATCCGTGACGACGTCTACCGCTGCGGCCGGAATCCGGAAGTCTTCAGCAACGACCTGGCGGCCACCGCCCTGCCGGACTGGCTCGGCCGGATCGCCAGGGGTGACGCGCCCGCGCCGGGACCCGGCCCGTCCGGCACACCGCGCCTGTCCCCCAAGGAGCTTCGCATCCTGCTCGACTACACGTCGGGCATGACGCTGGACTCCGCGGCCCGCCGCGCCGGCATCACCCCGAACACGGCCAAGGACTACCTCGGCAGGGTCAAGGCCAAGTACCGGGCGGCGGGGCGGCCCACCCACACCAAGATCGACCTCGCCCGGAGAGTCCGCGAGGACCGACTCGACCACTCCTGATCCGGGCGCCTGACCGAGAAGCGGTCACGTCGTGCGGGAGACGGCTGAGGATCGGGGCGAGTCGGCGGGTCCCGAGGATGATCATCGACCACTTCGCCATGGCCTCGTGGTGTTCGGGCAGCCGCTCGTAGTCGCGGACACAGCCTGGACCCGTTCCGGGCTCACCTACCCTCAAGCCGTTCATGGAGCTCCTCGGCGAATCGTGTCCGGTAGACGCCGTGGACGATGGCCCCGGGAGACTGGTAGCCCCGGTGCTCAGGGGCCGAGACATCCCCGTCCCACGGCTCCGTGCCTTCGGGAAGCAACGGAGCACGGCCCAGATACATCTGAGCGACTTCTTCCAGCCGTAGTTCACCCGCCACCACCGAGCTCCACAGCCCGTGGCCCTGCCCGACGACCCACAGGCACAGATCCTCGGTGCTGTCCTCGGACCAGACGTCCCCGTCCACGCTCAGACCTTCCGAGAAGTCGGCCAGCGACTCCGCCGCGGACTCGTACGCGAGCGCGAAGGCTTCGAGCACCTCCCGCGAGGGGGACTCCAACCACAGCTCCAGGGCAGACAGACGCGGTCGTGCCGCTTCCAGGACCTCCCAGAACCAATCAGGAACATGATCCGGTCCCATCGCGGCTCCTGGGTCGACGGCTACGGTACTCGCCCGACCGTACAGCGCGATGGAGTTCCCCGGACACTCCCGGACCTCGTCGTCGGCGAACGGCGCCGGCCACCTGCACCGTCACCGGTTCTACAGGCAGGCACCGAGACGGCCTGGTCACCGGCATCTCCCGCAGCAGGGCCGGACGTGCGACGCCCGGCCGCCGGTGAAGGGACGTCACGCCGGCCGGGCTCTGAGCCGTGGCGGGACGGGCCCGGACGGCGAGAGGGGGGAAACCCGCCGCCCGGACCACGCTGTGCCCACCCGGACCCTCTCCTCACCCCGATCCGCGCGGACAAACCTCCGGATTCGCCGACCGGCCGTGCAGGACACCCGGCCGCGGCGAAGACGGCTGCACCCGCCGGCCCGGCCCGGTCGGGCCGACCGGGCCGGGCCGAAATCCGGTGAGGACGGCGCTACTTGCTCTCCAGCCTCCCCAGCGGGTCGGCGCTCTCCGCCAACGCGGCGGCCGCCGTCCGCCAGGCCGCGTCCCCGGGGTGGAGGGCACTGCGCAGGAAGGCGGTCGTGAGCTGCTGGACCAGAGCGACCCGGGCCGGGCTCTCGTCGGTGGTCTCGGCGACCTCGTACCCGGGGATGCCCCCGAGCGAGTGCTCCGCCCCGAACAGGGTGAGCAGGCTCTTGCGCCCCGGGCTGCGGGTGTACGGGTCGGTGGACCAGTCCGGTCCGCGCGTGGACAGGTGGGACTGGTCGCGGTCGCCGGCGACGACGAGGGCCGGTGCGGCCATCGCGTCGAAGGACGGCCGCATGAAAGGGAAGTGCTCGGCGGCGAAGGGGACCAGGTCGTCCCCCAGACCGGCCGGTGCCAGCAGCACACCTGCCGTGACGCGGGCGTCCGTCATGTCCTCGCCGGGGACGCCGTCGGGGTCCAGGACGCGCGCGCCCAGCAGTGTGCTCGCCGTCTGGGCTCCCCAGGAATGGCCGGCCACGGCGATGCGGCCGTGGTCGACGCGCCCGCCGAGGCCCGGCACGGCGGCCTCCAGCACCTGGAGCCCGTCCATGACGCGGGTGAGGTCCTCGACGCGCAGGCGCCAGATCCTCGGCGTGCGCGGGTCCTCGGCCGGCAGACCCAGTGTCCGGGAGTCGAGGTGGGTGGGCTGGACGACGACGAAGCCCTGGGCCGCCCAGTGGTCCGCCAGCGGGGCGTAGCCGTCCATCGACCAGCCGAAGCCGTGCGAGAAGAGGACGACGGGCAGATCGCTGCCGGTCACGGGCGCGGACACACGGACCTGGAGGTCGTCACCGCGGCCCGGGGCGGGCAGGACGAGCGGTTTCGCGGACAACACCACGGTGGGCGCACCGGTGGCGGTGGAGTCGGACATGGAAGGACCTTCCGTTCGGACTTCTCGCAACGTGGGGTTCGGTTGGGCCCTGGCAGTTGGTCGCACCGCGGGCCGGGCCGGTCGGGGAGCCGTTTCGCGCGCGGCCGCGTCGGCAGCGGTGTCGGCGCAGCGGGTGTCGGTGGCAGCGTCCGGTCACGTCCGGGTGGAGCGCGAGCGCGGCGGACGGCTTGGTCGCCGGTCTCCGGGTCTGCCATCATGAGCAAAACGGAACCTCGTTCCGCAAACGATACGGAACGTCGTTCCGTATCGCAAGGCTCACGAGAGGAACGCCACGGTGGGTGACAGCGGTCAGGGCACCGGAACCACACCCGAGTCGAAGCGCAAGGACGTCCGGCGCAACCAGAAGACCCTGCTGGACGCGGCCGCCGCGGTCTTCCTCACCTCGGGCGTGGACGCACCCGTACGCGACATCGCCGCCGAGGCCGGCGTCGGAACAGGCACGATCTACCGGCACTTCCCCACCCGGGCGGACCTGGTCATCGCCGTCTACCGCCACCAGGTCGAAGCCTGCGCCGAAGCCGGGCCGGCGCTGCTCGCGGCGGGCCCGACCCCGCACGCCGCCCTCGGACGGTGGCTCGACCTCTTCGTCGACTTCCTCGTCACCAAACACGGCCTGGCAGCCGCACTCCAGAACGACACCAGCGGCTTCGAGGCACTGCACGCCTACTTCCTCGACCGCCTGCTGCCGGTGTGCACCGAGCTCCTCGACGCAGCCGTCGCCGACGGAGAGATCTCCGACGACCTCGACGCCTACCAGCTCATGCGCGGCATCGGGAACCTCTGCATCGGCGCCGACAGCGACCCCCGCTACGACGCGCGCCCGCTGGTCGCGCTCCTCGTCGCAGGGCTGCGCCGCCCGCACTGACGACGGCGTCCGCCCACGGCCGTGCGGGGTCGAGGCACGGTCGCGACGGTGGACGACGTTTCAGGCAAGAGCACTCCGGGGAACGCGATCAAGGGCATGACCGAGCGTCAGACCGAGCGCCCCACCGAAATGTTCCCGGCATGCAGCTTTTCCGGAACGAGAGTGAAAAACACCCAACCCGGCGCACCGGTCACCCCCTTCGCCCGGCGGACCGGGCCCGACCCCGCCGGGAAGACCTCGACACCACCCCGCCCACGCACACTGCGCTCGACACCGCAGGAGAACAGCCTTACCGCGCGCGAACCGGACCACACTGTGATCCACCTCACATTCCGGCGGCGCGCCTCACTGGTTATCGTGCTCTCAACGAAGCGCCCGTCGATTACCGGTGACCCTCATCCCGGATTTCTTCCGGACAGACCGATCTTCTACGAACACCCGCCTCAATCGCCACCCACGGTGGACCGTCGGACTTTCTTCCGGTATTCGTCAGACGCCGTTTCGCCACTGGCCAGGTGCCTTCGGAATCCTCGGAAACCTCGGAATCCCACTCCTCACACCCGCGGAGGGAGAACGCCCGGAAAAGAACGTCGTACCGGTCGGCATTTTCCGCCGGCCCCGTCCACCGAGGTTTCCCGCATGCTCCTGCGACCACGGGCGGCGCCCGGACGTCGATCGCGGGACACCTCGTCGATTCGGCGTCCACCGCGACCCCGTGAAGGATCACCCGCCGTGCCGGACCGCGAGCCGTCCGACCCGTCGATCGGGCCGTGACTCCCGCTCCGACCGCACGACACCGGCACCGGCATCGGCACCGTTGGCAAGGAGACGTCTCATGAGCAGCGAAGACCGCGGCATCCGGTTCCCGCAACCGGCCCGCTCCCGCAAGTGCGACCGGCGCACGTACGTTCTCGACACCAGCGTGCTCCTGGCGGACCCTCTCGCCATGACCCGCTTCGAGGAGCACGAGGTCGTTCTCCCGGTG
>NZ_JBHXKE010000358.1:0-6827 GCF_042722765.1 Kitasatospora sp. NPDC058406 | reverse complement strand
CGCACGCCGCACGGCAACGTCAACGTCAACGTCAACGTCAACGTCAACGTCTACGTCAACGGGCCCAGGGTGCCGGTCGCTTCTCGAGGAACGCGCGCATCCCCTGCTGTGCCTCCTCCGAGCCGAACAACCGCGCCGACAGCTCGACCAGTTCGTCGGCGTCCTGCTCGAAGGACCGCACCACCTCGGCGTTGGCCAGCCGCTTGGACTGGGCGAGCCCCTGCGGCGAACCGAGCCGCAGGGCGTCCAGCAGCCCCTTCAGCGCGAGGGCGACGGCCTCTCCGGAGTCGGCCGCCTGCGTGATCAGCCCGATCCGGGCCGCCTCGGCGGCGTCGAAGACCTCGCCGGTCAGGTAGTAGCGGGAGGCCGCGCGCGGGTCCAGCTTGGGGCGCAGCGGCAGCGAGATGACGGCGGGGGCCAGGCCGAGCCGGACCTCCGTGAACGCGAAGGTGGCGGCCGGACCGGCCACCGCCAGGTCGGCCGAGCCGACCAGCCCGAGGCCGCCGGCCCGGACGTGACCGTCGATGGCGGCGATGACCGGCTTGGCGCAGTCCACGATCGCCCGCTGGAGGTCGACCAGACCGCGCGGCCCGACGGTCGGGTCGGCCCCCGTCGCCTCGGAGAGGTCCGCACCGGCGCAGAACACCTTGCCGGCGTGGGTCAGCACGACCGCGCGCACCTGCGGGTCGGCCGCCGCGGCGGCGAGGCCGGCGGTGAGCTCGGCCATCAGCCGCGTGGAGAGCGCGTTGCGGTTGTGGGGCGAGTCGAGGGTGAGGGTGGTGACGGCGTCCTCGGTGGTGACGTGGACGAGAGGCACTTCGCGGGTCATCGGTGCGGTCCTGCTTTCCGGCTGAGGGTGGGTCGGAGGGGCGCCCGCCGTCCGGTGGGGCGGCGCCCGGACGACTCTGGCACGCCCACCCTCCGCTCGACCAGAGCCACCCGTGCCCGGCGCGGGAAATCCGGTGGCGGTCCGCCCGCCCTGCGCGGTGGAGTCGCGCCCGGGCACCCGGGCCCGATCCGGAAAGGCACTGGTGCGGTGATCACCCGTCGGCCACGATGAGCCCATGACCACCGAACCCGGGCGGAAGACCGCCCACCTCACGCACATCGCCGAGCCTCCCGGCGTGGCCCCGGGCACCGGCTACACCCAGGTCGTCACCGGTACCGGCCGGCTGGTGGCCGTCTCCGGCCAGGTCGCCTTCGACGAGGAGCGGCGGCTGGTCGGCACCGGCGACCCGAAGGCGCAGGCGCGGCAGATCTTCGAGAACATCCGCCGCTGCCTGGCCGCCGCCGGGGCGGACTTCTCCGACCTCGTCAAGCTCACCTACTTCCTCACCGACATCGGGCACCTGCCCGCCGTCCGCGAGGCCCGGGAGGAGTTCTTCGGTGACATCCCGCTCCCCACCAGCTCGGCGATGCAGGTCTCGGCGCTGTTCCTGCCCGAGGTGCTGATCGAGATCGAGGCACTCGCGGTGGTGCCGGAGTAGTTCCCGGCGCGGCCGCCGCATCCGGCGCCGGGCCTCCGGCACCGGACACGGCGGCGCTGCGCGGGCGGTACGGCGCGGGGGCGCGGGCGCAGCTGCACCGGCTCGGTCACCGCGCCCGGCCGCCGCCCGAGGCCCACCGGACGGCGGGCCCCATGGCCAGGCCCGCGGCGGCGAGCAGTGCGCCGAGGGCGGCCCAGCCTGCCAGGCCGTACCCGATGACGACGGTCGAGACCACCGCCGGTCCGATCATCAGCGCGGCAGAGTTCCCCGCGTTGTAGACACCCTGGTAGGCACCGTGCGCCCGCTCGCCGGCCAGGTCGTAGCTGAGCGCCCAACTGCCGGCCTGGCTCAGCACCTCGCCGATCGCCTGGAGCGCCACGCCCACCAGCAGCACCACGGCGGCGATCGGGGCCGGCGCGCCGTGGGCGAGTGCGAGCACCAGGCACGAGGCGGCCAGGATCAGCCCGGCCCGGCCGCAGACCCGGGCGGCGGCGGCCGGGTCCTCGGTGCCCCTGGTGGCCCGCACCTGGAAGGCGATCACCAGCACGGTGTTGACGATCAGGGTGCCGGCCACGGTGATCCGCGGCGCGTCGGTCTGCTGGACGATCCAGAGCGGCACGCCCACCTCCAGCATCGCGAACTGCAGGCCGAGCACCGAGCTGAGTGCGGTCACCACCAGGAACGGTCCGTCCCGCAGTGCCGGGTTCCGGCTGCGCGTCCGCGCCCCCTCCGGCGTCCGGAGCCCCTCCTCCGCCGGCCGCTCGCGCCCCGCGCCGCCCGGCCCGGGCACGGCCAGCCGCAGGAACAGCACCGACACCACCAGGTAGGTGGCGGCGTCGGCCAGGATCGCCGTCAGATAGGCGGGCCGCGAGTCCAGGTGGAGGGCGACGGCGCCCACGCCGGTGCCGAGGCAGAGGCCGACGTTGGTCACCACCCGCAGGTAGGCGCGGCCCGCGACCCGCTTGTCGGCGGGCAGCACCTGGGCGTACAGGGCATTGCGGACGGCCGATCCGCCCCGGTCGGCGGCGGCCACCAGGCAGGCCAGGGCGACGAACGCCGGATAGCCGTCCACCAGCGTGTAGCCGGCGGTGCCCAGACCGGTGAGCGCGACCAGCACCACCAGGATCCGCTTCGCCCCCCAGCGGTCGGCGGCCCGCCCGGCGGGGACGCTCGCGACGACCCCGCAGAGCCCGGCGGCGGTGAGCGCGAGACCGAGCTGGGCGGCGCTCAGGCCGAGGACACCGGTGAAGAACAGCACGCCGACGGAGAGCGAGAGCCCGCTGCCGACGGTGTTGAGCAGGGTGATCCCGGCGAGCCGCCGGACCATCGGGTCGGGGTGCAGCAGCCGGGCGGCCCGGGACGGCCGGGGCCCGGGCTTCGCGGGCGGCCCCGGCGGACCGCCGGTCGTGCCGCTTCGGCCGATCCCCCCGGTCCCGCCGGTCCCGCCGATTCCGTCGCTTTCGCCGTCCTGGCCGTTTCCGGGCAGGCCGGAGGTGGGTGCGGCGGTCGCCGCCGGTGAGGTGGTCATGCCCACGATCACACCCCGAGACGGCCCGTCCGCAGTACTGATTTAGGCTGGGCCTAAAAGCAGCCGGGGAGGGGGCCGCGTGCACCGGTTCAAGCTCGGCCTGGCCGACCTGGCCACCACCTGGTTCGCCTGCTCGCCGATCCAGGAGGCGTCGCTCAGCCTGCGGATGTGGACCCATCCCGGCGTCTACGCCTTCCAGTCGCCCGCCTTCGAGCGCCTCCGGCCCGCCTTCGAGCGGCTGGACTCCACGCTGCTGCTCTCCCTGGTCTCGCCCAACCGCTGGGTCCCGGACTTCCTGACCCCGCGCCCGGTCACCCCCTCGCCCGACTTCCGCACCGAGCTGGCCACCGTCCGGGCACTGCCGCCCGAACAGCTGCGCCCTGAGCTGGAACTGACCTTCCAGCTGGACCGCCGGCCGATGCCCGCCGTCCTGGCGGACGGACTGGCCGATCCGGCCCGGCTGCTGGCCCGGATCGCCGACGCGCTGGAGGAGTACTGGGAGTGCTGCCTGGCGCCGGGCTGGTGGCCGCAGGCCCGCGCCGTGCTGGAGGCCGACCTGGTCTACCGGGCACGGGTGCTGGCCCAGCAGGGGGCCGCGGCGCTGTTCGCCGACCTGGACCGGCGGCTGCACTGGGCGGACGGCCTGCTGTCGATCAACCGGCACTGGTCGGACGGGGACGGCGAGATCACCGTGGACGGGCGCGGCCTGGTCCTGGTGCCGACGTTCTTCGCCCGGGGCGCGATCACGATGATCAGCAACGACCGTGCACCGCAGATCAGTTACCCGGCACGCGGCCAGGCCGGCATGGCCGACCCCCGACCGCCGGCCACTCCGCGCGCGCTGGAACAGCTGCTCGGCGCACCGAAGTCGCGCCTGCTGACGCTGCTCGCGGAGCCGGCCACCACCACCGATCTCGCCTACCGGCTCGGCGTGACCGCGGGCGCGGTCAGCCAGCACCTGGCCGTGCTGCACGCGACCGGCCTGGTGACCCGGGCCCGGCACGGCCGATCGGTGCTGTACGCCCGCAGCCCGCTCGGCGACGAGCTGGCCGGCGACCCGCGCCGCCGTCCCTAGTCCCGCGCGAGGCACGGGCGGACCCCGCCCGGGGCGCGTTCGAACCGTGCGCCGGCCCCGTCCCGACCTGGCCCGTCAACTCCCCACTGGTACAGACCTGTTGACGCATTGGTCCAGTCCTCCTACAGTTCCCATGCCCCGTCTCCCCACAAACGCGGGCATCGATCGGCCACGCACCACCCCAGCGCCACGGTCCGATCCGGCACCACCCCGCCCCACCAGGCACCACCCGCACCATCCGTACGGTTCTACGTCACCCTGTCCAACCCCCACAGTCACAGGGAGAACCATGTCCGCTCGACCCCGGGCACACCGCCCGCGCGTGCGCCACAGACTGCTGGCGCTGCTGTCCGTCCTGCTCCTCCCGCTGGCCGCGATCACCGCGCTGGCCACACCGGCCAACGCCGCCGGGAAGCTCACCGCCACCTTCACCACCGAGAACAACGGGTCCTGGTGGAAGGGCACCTACATCGTCCGCAACGACAACGCCGCCGCCGTCTCCGGCTGGACCCTGGAGTTCGACCTGCCGGCCGGCGTGACCATCCAGAACAGCTACAACGGCACCGCGACGGCCAACGGCCGCCACATCACCGCCACCAACGCGTTCTACAACGCCAACGTGCCCGCCCGCGGCACCACCGAGCCGTACAGCTTCTGGTTCGTCGCCAACGGGCCGGTCGGCACACCGACCGGCTGCCGGATCAACGGCGACAAGTGCGACGGCAGTTCGGACGTCCTGCCGTCCGCGCCCGGCACCCCGGTGGTCACCGACTCGACCGCGCGCAGCCTCGCCCTGAAGTGGCCGGCCGCCACCGGCGGGGACTTCCAGGTCGCCTCCTACGAGGTGCTGAGCGGGGCGACCGTGCTCGCCACCAGCGCCACCGCCGACGCACTGGTCACCGGACTGACCCCGGCCACCAGTTACACCCTGACCGTCCGGGCCAAGGACACCCGTGGCAACACCGGCCCGCTCAGCGCGCCCGTCACCGCCACCACCTTCGACCCGGCCACCGACCCGACCCCGCCCACCGCTCCGACCAACCTCCGCACCACCGCGGTGGGTTCGAGCGAGGTGACGCTCGCCTGGAACGCCGCCACCGACAACCTCCGGGTCGCCGCGTACGACGTCTACCAGGGCGCCACCCTGGTCCGCACGGTGACCGGCTCCACGCTGACCGCCACCGTCAGCAGCCTCTCGCCGTCGACGAACTACACCTTCACGGTGAAGGCCCGGGACGGCGCGGACAACGCCTCGCCGGCCTCGGCCCCGCTCTCCGTCACCACCTCCGACCTGGTGGGCGCCGGCAAGTACGCCCGCGTCGGCTACTTCACCCAGTGGGGCATCTACGGCCGCCAGTACTTCGTCAAGAACCTCGACACCTCGGGCAGCGCGGCCAAGCTCGACGTCATCAACTACGCCTTCGAGAACATCGATCCGGTCAACCTGACCTGCATGGCCGGTGTCACCAGGGGCACCACCGCCAACCCGCAGGACCCTGACCAGGGCACCGGCGCGGGCGACGCCGACGCCGACTACGGCCGCCCGATGAGCGCCGCCCAGTCGGTGGACGGCGTGGCCGACGACGGCTGGGGCAAGCTGCGCGGCAACTTCAACCAGCTGAAGAAGCTGAAGGCCAAGTACCCCCACCTGAAGATCGTCGTCTCGCTGGGCGGCTGGACCTACTCCAAGTACTTCTCGGACGCGGCGGCGACCGACGCCTCGCGGCAGAAGTTCGTCAAGTCCTGCGTCGACGTGTGGATCAAGGGCAACCTGCCGCTCTACAACGGCGCCGGCGGTGACGGCGTCGCGGCGGGCATCTTCGACGGCATCGACCTCGACTGGGAGTGGCCCGGCTCGCCCGACGGCCACGCCGGCAACCACTACAACGCCAACGACAAGGGCAACCTGACCCTGCTGCTCGCCGAGTTCCGCAAGCAGCTCGACGCGCTCGGCGGCTCGCACAAGCTGCTGACCGCCTTCACCCCGGCGGACCCGGTCAAGATCGACCAGGGCTGGGACCTCTCGAAGATCTTCAACTACCTGGACATCGCCAACGTCCAGGGCTACGACTTCCACGGCGCCGGCAGCGACAACTCGTGGGAGCCCAACCGGACCGGCCACCAGGGCAACCTCTACCCGGACGCCCAGGACCCGTACCCGAACCACTTCAGCGTGGACGCGGCGCTGAAGCCCTACCTGGACGCCGGCGTCAACCCGCGCAAGCTCACCATCGGCCTCGCCTTCTACGGCCGCGGCTGGCAGGGCGTCGCCGACGGCGGCGTCAAGGGTGAATGGCAGAGCGCGACCGGCGCAGCCCCCGGCCAGTTCGCCGAGGAGGCCGGGACCCGCGGGTACAACAACCTCATCACCACCTTCCCCAACCTGTCCGTCTACCACGACGAACAGTCCGTCTCGACCTACGGGTACACGGGTGCGGGCGGGCAGTGGTGGACCTTCGACGACACCTGGTCGATCGCCAAGAAGACGGCCTACCTGAAATCGAAGGGCCTGCTCGGCGCGATGATCTGGGAAATGACCGGTGACACTCCGGGCGGCACCCTCATCACGGCGATCGACAACGGGCTCAAGTAGCACCACGGCACGGCCGAGGGGGCCCCGGGGGCCCCCCCCCCCGCGCGGGGGCGCCCCCCGGGCCCACACCGGGGGCCCGGGGCGCCCGGGCCCGGGCGCCCCGGCGTCACCCGCCACCCGGGGGCGCAGGGGGTGGCCCAGCCG